>JASFJP010000227.1:0-7301 GCA_050121225.1 Desulfobacterales bacterium | reverse complement strand
AAGCGCCTGAAATTTAGATCTAAAATTTAAGTATCGGGTTACCTGCAATGACCAGGCGACTTCTCCTGGAATAGGCTTTGAAGGTGAGCCGCTTTGCCGATGAATCTTACTTGAGCTTTCGGGATAGCCGTATTTAATTATTCAGACACGCGTGACACTGTCAACCGGTTCCAACTACTTGAGAGATGTGACTGACTTTTACTTTCAAACCATGCTTGCGAATGCCATAAGACAATTGAATCATACACGCTGGGCAGGATGTGACAATGACATCCGCACCGGTTTTTTTGAGATTTTCCATTTTACGATCAAGGACCCGTCGAGACAAATCATAGTGAGACAACGCATAGGAGCCTGCACCCCCGCAGCACCAATCCGCTTCAGGCAACTCTTTGTATTCGATTCCGGGCATTTTTTTGAGAATTTCTCTGGGTTCTTTGCTAAGTCCCTGACCCCGGGTGGCATGGCAAGGATCATGGTACGTCACTGTAATTGGATCTGCAGAAGATGGGAAGGCATCTACCGTGGAATACATCAATTCCAGCATATCCTGAAAGCGGGAGGAAATAGACACTGCCAAATCACGGCTTTTCTCATCATCGTTGAGAATTTCCGGATAAGTCTTCATGTGAGATGCGCAGCTGGAACAATCTGTGACGATGGCATCAAATTCATGGGTTGAAAGAATATCAAGATTTTTTCTGGCAAGTTTTTTGGCGACCTCCAGATCTCCATAAGACCAGGCCGGTAGACCGCAACAACAGTTTTCCAAAAGAGTTACGGTTTTGCCGATTTTCTTCAAAATCTGCAATGTCGCGTGCCCGGCATCCTGTTGGATAATATCGACTCCGCACCCCACAAAATAACCGATATGCAGTTTTTCACCGCTGCCCTCAAAGACACCGGGTTTAATCTTGTCCCGAAACGGCAGCGGTGGAAGCGTCTCAATGATTTCTTCGGCTTGCGCAAAATCACGGCCGAAAATCCTCAATAATCCCAATGCCCGGGCCAATGCCGAAATGCCGGTGTTCTTCCCTAAAGCCACTGCACGTGCTGCCAAATGCAGTCGACGGGGGAAGGGTAAAAGATAGTCAAATAATAGATGATGGATGGATTTTTTGCCGACTTTTTCAAGATATTCGGAACGCGCCTTTATAACAAGATCGGATGTGGGGATTGCCGGAAAGCAATTGGCCGTGCATGCACCGCACAGCAAACAGTCAAAAAGAGGTTCCTCGACTTGACTGTTCCAATCCAACCGCCCTTCGATGAGAGCACGCAAAAGAGCCAGGCGGCCCCGGGCGACACCGGACTCATGACCTGTTGAACGAAAAATAGGGCAGGCAACCTGACAGAATCCGCATTTATTGCAGTGCGATATTTCGTCGTAGTGTTCGGATATCTCCATTATACTTTTCCCGGCAAACATCCCGGAGAAAAAATATTATCGGGATCCAGCGCCGTTTTAATCTGGTGTATGATTCTCCACTCTGGGCGCGGAAAACCAAATACATCATTGCTGGCCCTGAAATCATCCGGTGCCCTATCCAGCAAAACACGGGCATCGTTTTGAGCCGCCTGATCGCATATGAGTTTCCACGTCTTATCCGTGAGATCCTCAATTCCCGATAGAATCCTTCCACAGCCAAAATCTAAAAAAATAGAAGACAATGCGACTTGGTTATTGAGACTCTTTTGAAATCCACAAACCTTGTTCAGGGGCAAATCCGCCCGAAGCAGAAATGGAGCCTGCGAAAGCTGTTCGTAGTGATTGACAAACACCCCCTGATGCACCGGGTAGTCGGTTTGATTCAGTGCTGTCAATGCCTGTTCTTCAAGTCGGGTACCGCATTTTTCGAGCTGATATTCGACCGTATCAGAGAACCCTTCAAAACCGACCACGATTCTCCAACCGTTTTGAAGGGCCTTTTCGGCAGGGTGCTGCTCAGGGATTGATGTTACGAAAACCGGCGAAAGGTCGGATTTGATAATTTCAACAGCCATTGCAGAACAATCGTTTAATGAACCCGTTGCCGTGATGGCTGCACATCGTTCCGGCATCGTTGCCACCCGCCAGGTGGCTTCAATGATATATCCAAGGGTACCGGCCGAACCCGTCATCAGGCGAGTAATATCATAGCCGGCCACATTTTTAACGACCCTGCCACCCGCAGAAATCAATTGACCGGCACTATTTATAAAACGGAGCCCAAGCAAAAGATCTCTGGGAGCGCCGTAAACCATTCGTTCCGGGCCGCAGACTCCCAAACCAACCAGACTGCCGATTGTAGAACGTTTACCGTAAAACGGGGGCCTTAGCGGCAGCCATTGATTATTTTTCTGCAAATGTTCCTGAAGCCTCTCCAGCGGCATACCCGCCCCAACTGTGATCACCTGATTTGGCGGGTCGTATTCGACAACAGCCCCTATGGGTATACTTGCCAACTCTAAGGCAGGTTGTTTTGGCAGGTTTCCGAAATACCGATGGGTTCCACCACCGATGGGCAGAATTGCCTTCTTCTCGGCAGTTGCTGTATGGATCTTATCAATGATGTCATTTATCGCATTTTCGTTAGCGGATTTAGCCAAGGGCAATTTCACTATGCGCTGTTCATCGTCTTCTTGATTTTGATCGGGACTCAGGGGTTTTGGTATCACCTTGCCGGGATTCAAAATATTATCAGGATCAAACGCTTTTTTGAGCGCACGCTGGGTATTAAAATCGTCCTCGGTGAAAATCATCCGCATGGCATCCTGCTTCTCCATACCGATACCATGCTCGCCTGAAATGGTGCCCCCCAAATTCACACATGCCTGCATGATTTCCCAGCCGGCTTTTTCTACTTGACGTAATTGGTGGGAATCTCTGGAATCAAATAGCACGAGAGGATGTAAATTTCCGTCTCCGGCATGAAACACATTCCCGTGCTCAAAGCCGTATTTTTGAGTTATTTCTGCGACCTTTTCCAAGGCCTCTGGCAGCTTGGTACGCGGCACCGTGCAGTCATTAACCAGATAATTCGGCGCCAAACGGGCCACAGCTCCGAACGCCCCACGCCGTCCCTCCCATAGCCGATTGCGTTCATCGGTGTTTTTGGCCTCCTGAATATCGCGGCACTGGTTCTGCATGCAGATATCCTGGATGCGCAGCGCCTGATCTTTGAGACCAGCCGTCGGTCCTTCCACCTCAATTATCAAAACCGCAGCCGCATCTCTAGGATAACCGCAGGCATAGCTATCCTCTACTGCTTTGATAATCGCCGCATCCATCATTTCCAGTGTGGTTGGGACGATACCGGCGGCGATAATATCCGAAACGGATCGAGCTGCGTCGGAGATTGCGTCGTAAATAGCCAGCATGGTGATGATCGATTCAGCCAGCGGCAGAATCCGAACCGTAAGTTCGGTTACAATTCCCAAGGTACCTTCACTTCCGACCATTACGCCTCGAAGATCGTACCCCGCGGGATCGAGCGCCGCTCCTCCGATCCGCACACGTTCTCCGTCTGACAGAATGACTTCCATCCCCAATACGTGATTGGTGGTAACCCCGTATTTGAGACAACGGGGTCCTCCTGAATTTTCACCGGTATTGCCGCCGATGGTGGCAACCTTTTGGCTGGCAGGATCGGGAGCATAAAAAAAACCCAACGGTGCCAGCGCATTTTGTAACTCAAGATTTGTTACTCCCGGTTGCACTACCGCATAGCGACTTTCGGGATACATTCCTAAAATACGATTCAGACGGGACAGACAAACAACCAGCCCTCCGGCGGGCAAAACCGTCCCACCCGACAGGTTGGTACCGAACCCCCGGGGAACAAAGGTTACGCCGGCGGTTCGGGCCGCCTGAACGACTTGAGCCGCCTCATGCGAATCCCCGGGAAAAACAACGACACTGGGTTTCCCCTTAGCTAGAGAGGCATCGTAAGAGTAGAGTTCAGCATCTGCTTGGGAAATCAACACCTGCTCTTTGCCGACGATGCGTTGAAGCTTTTGAATAAATTCATCTGTAATCATTTTTATTCTATTAAAAGACGGCATTCCTATACCACAGCGGGCCACTCCTGACGAATTTGGACCAATGTAGATGGGTTGGAAGCATAAAAATCTTTCATCACGAAAGCGCGAAAGATGGAAAGCACGAAAAAGGACGTTACGTTTTAGTTTTCTTTCGTGTTTTCATAATTTCGTGGTTTCGTGATTCGTCTTTTTTTTTGAAGAACTCCGCCGCTTTTTGTCGGAGTCGAGTACTGACGGCCGTCAAGCGACAAAATTTAAGCGTTCAGCGCCGACATTGCCGCATCCGTTCCCGCCGACAGATCGGTCTTGTGTCCTTGCACCGCCAGAGCACGGCTTATGGCCGACAGAAAAAAGAGGATATTTTCAGCTGAGGAAGAATAACCCATCAGGCCGACACGCCATACTTTTCCCGCGAGGGCTCCCAGGCCACCGCCAATTTCAAGATTGAAGGTTTTCAGGAGGTAACTGCGCGTCTTGACATCATCAATTCCATCGGGAATCCGAACGGTATTCAGAGTCGGAAGCCGATATGCCGGCTTTACATGCATTTCCAACCCCATGGCCTCCACACCGGCCACCAACGCCTGATGGTTCTGATAATGACGGTCAAACCGATTTTGCAAACCTTCTTCGCCAATTAGCCGCAATGCCTCCAGCAGCGCATAATTTAGGGTACTGGAGCTGGTATGATGGTAAACGCGTTCAGCCCCCCAATACTTATCCAGCAAAGTGATGTCAAGGTACCAGCTGCTAACGGGATGTTTACGGTTTTTGACGGCTTCAACGGCACGATCACTGAATGTCACCGGAGATAAACCCGGTGGGCACCCAATGCATTTCTGCGAGCAGCTGTAAGCCGCTCCCAATTCCCATTCATCGGTTTTCACCTCCACGCCTCCCAGAGATGTCACCGTATCCAGTAAAATCATTGCCCCATGCTCTTTGGCTAATTTGACGATTTCATCCATCGGCTGAAGCACGCCGGTTGAGGTTTCCGCATGCACCAAGGTGATGACCTTATAAGAGTTCCCTTTCAATGCATCTGCGATCCGCTGGGAATCGGTGGGCTCTCCCCATTCTCCCTCAATCAGCGTAATCTCTGCCCCCTGACGCTCAACCATCTGACGCAGGCGATCGCCAAAATATCCGTGTACACATACCAGGACCTTGTCTCCCGGCTCAATCAGATTTGAAACACAGGTTTCCATGCCGGATGTACCGGTTCCCGGTGACGCATTGGTTATCCGATTCTTCGTCTGAAAGACCTCTCGCAGGTGGTTTCCTATCTTATCGATTATGTTTAAATAGGCTGGATCCATATGTCCGATCACCGGTGACGTCAGTGCCTGGTAAACTCGTGGATGGATATCCAGCGGTCCGGGGCCCATTAATTTCCGCAAGGGTGCTTCTGGTTGATTCGATGCCATAATTCAACGCCCTCCTTCAAAAAATTTAATCCCAATTGATCAGGATTTACCATCGCCAAATTTTTGTTGATCAAATTGTGAGCTAAGCGAGTATAGAAAGATGCGATTCGAGTGTCAAGAAAGAGTCGTGCACTATTTGCGATTTAAGTAATTTGTTGAGTTTATTTAATTTGTTTATCAGTTGACTTTTCGATCGCGATAACATAATTTAATGAATTTATTCTTAAAAAGGAGCCTCTCAAAAGGCGGCAGTAAGATTTTAACCTGTCAGCCGTTTAAAATAGAAAGATGGCCAATAACGAGTCCTGGAAAAACGAACGGTTCCTTATACCCATTCTGATCGTTCTCTGTCTGATCCTTTTCTTCTTCCAACTTGGAACCCGGCCAATATGGGATATCGATGAAGGCAAGCACGCAACAACCTCCAAGGAAATGGTTTTAAGCAGCGACTGGATCACCCCCACATTTAACGGCGAGCCCTTTTATGATAAGCCTATACTTTATAATTGGTTGGCAGCACTTGCTTTCCTGGCATTTGGATTTACCGAGTTTGCAGCCCGTCTGCCCTCAGCAGTTCTTGGCTCTGGATGCGTAATGGTGACCTATCTACTGGGAAGAAAGATTTCCGGACCCATCCTGGGATTCCTGAGTGGCACCATACTGGCAACCTCTTTCGAATTTATCGTTCTTTCCAGAGCGGTGGTTCATGATATCTGTCTTGCTTTTTTTATCACCCTGGCCCTGTATCTGTTCTATCTCGGATATCGGGATGAGAAGCACCGCAAAAGAAACCTGCTCCTTTTTTATGCGGCCCTTGGATTCGCTGTGCTGGCCAAGGGACCCGTCGGACTGGCGATACCCGCCATGACAATCGGTCTTTTTCTTTTGTATGAAAAAAAAATGGGGTTCATCAGGGAGATGCAGATCGGCTGGGGGATATTGATTTTTTTGGGAATCGCCTCCCCTTGGTACGTCTTAATCAGCTTGAAAAACCCGGAATACGCAGCATATTTTTTTATTAAACAAAACCTGGGAAATTTTTTGTCGGCAGAAACCCGGCATCCGGGACCCTTTTACTATTATATTCCCGTTTTATTCGGTGGATTTTTCCCATGGAGCTGTTTTCTTCCTCTGGCCGTCATATACGCTTTCCGTCGACGATTTACGACGGTTCACAACGGTGTTTTGTTTATCATTATTTGGTTCAGCATCGTTTTTATTTTTTTCTCCGCCGCCACATCAAAGTTAGCCACATATATTCTGCCCCTGTTTCCGGCGGCTTCGATACTGGTGGCAATTCTTTGGCATGAGCTCCTAAAAAAGCCGTCAGGCGAAATCCGCAAGGGATTCATGCTGTCCTTTCTACCTGTTGTCATTCTGTCGCTGGCGGCAATGATTTACCTGTGGTTCTATCCCCTGGTGCAGATCGAATACGAGTCGGGGATAACGCCGGCTCAGATGAATTTTTTAGCCATCTGGACGGTAGTGTGTATCGTTTCGACATTCCTTTTTTTCGTAATAAAGCGCGATTTACTGTTTTTTAGTGCAATTGGTGTCACCGTCGTATCCACTCTCATTATATTTCTCCAAATCATTGTCCCATCGGTTAATCCATATCGCAGCTCGAGAGAATTTGCCCGGCTCTATGATCAGCTGATACCACCTGATGAAAAACTAGTCTTTTATCGCAGGATAAAAGAGTCAGCACTTTTTTATACCAATCGAAAAGCCATTGTGCTAAAGACCCCTGACGCAATAAGTGAATATCTGGATTCGCCACAGCGAGTCTTTTGCATCGTTACCCGGAAGAGGCTTGCAAATCTGGAGTCAATGCCATATGTTGTTGAGCAA
>JASFJP010000226.1:0-7309 GCA_050121225.1 Desulfobacterales bacterium | reverse complement strand
AGAGTATTTAAAAGGATCGGGGCGGCTAAAGCGCCGATCGTCACCACCCAGGCAGGTGGCCGAAACGGTCGCTGCATTTTCAGAGTCGGAAATTTCGGATACCATTTCGCTCAAGGGCGCCCGGGAGCACAATTTAAAAGATGTCAATTTGCTTATTCCCCATAATGAGATGGTCGTTCTGACCGGCGTATCCGGTTCGGGCAAATCAACCCTGGCATTTGATATTTTATTTGCCGAAGGGCAGCGACGCTATCTGGAAAGTCTGGCTCCGTATGTTCGGCAATACATGAAAATCTTAGAACGACCCGAGGTTGATTTGGTTACCGGACTCGCGCCGACCGTCGCCATCGAGCAGCGAATCAGTTACGCCAGTCGTCGCTCCACAGTGGCCACTCTGACCGAAATATATCATTTTCTGAGGCTGCTATACAGCAAGTTAGGCATTCAGCACTGTCCGGGATGCGGTCGCAAACTGAATTCTCAGACCAAAGCGTCGATGGTGGATCAGATTCGTCGACGCTATCGAAATAAATCGGCCGATGTACTGGTTCCCAAAGTTTTCGGCCGCAAAGGCTTCCACAAAGAGGTTCTGACACGCGCTCTTAAAAGAGGTTTCAAAAAAGCCCGCATTGACGGTAAAATGACAGTCTTAAAAGAGGGTATGGCACTAAGCCGCTACCACGAGCACACTATCGAATTGGTAGCCGGAACTCTACCGGAAAAGAACCTGGATGTGCTTATTGATAGAGCTCTGGAAGAAGGCAGCGGTAGCTTGGGTATTTTAGATCGACACGGAAACGAGGAGGTTTTCAGCCTTCACGGCATTTGTCCCGCATGCGGCATCGGACTTGAAAAACCAGATCCGCGTCTCTTTTCGTTTAACAGCAAGCAAGGCGCCTGTTCGAATTGCGGCGGGCTCGGGGTAATTGGGGACTTGGAGGACAGCGACGATGCCGACCTCAGCGTCTGCCCCCAATGCAATGGGAGTCGATTGAAACCGCAGGCATTGTCGGTTAAAATCGGCAATTATTCGATCTGGGATCTGGTGCAAAAACCGTCCCGCGAAGTTTATGAGAATATCAAAACGCTTTCCTTTCATGCCCATGAAAAACCGGTTGCCGAACCCGTGGTCGCAGAGCTGTTGGTCAGGCTTTCGTTAGTGAATCAACTGGGGTTGTCTTATCTTCCGCTGGCCCGCAGCGGGAATACACTTTCCGGCGGAGAAGCCCAGCGCATACGGCTTGCCGCCCAGCTCGGTTCGAATCTTACCGGTGTATGCTATATTTTGGATGAACCGACCATAGGCCTGCATGCCAGAGACAACCGTATCATGATTGAGGCTCTAAAAACCCTGCGCGACCGGGGGAACACAATCCTGGTTGTGGAACACGACGAAGAAACCATACGGGCCGCCGATACGATTATCGACCTGGGTCCCGGTGCGGGACAGGATGGTGGACGTGTGGTCGCCGCCGGCACCCTTTCCGATCTGAAAAAGGCGCCTTCGTCCGTCACCGGAGCGTTACTCGACGGTCATCCTAAAGCGATCACAACACGTTTGAGACCCTACAAAAAAGGATCTAAAATCACGGTTCAAAAAGCTTCGGTGAACAACCTGAAAAATATTAATGTCGAATTCCCGCTGGGTTGTTTAATCGGAGTAACCGGTGTGTCAGGTTCGGGAAAATCCAGTTTGCTGAAAGAGACGCTCTATAAAGGTTTGCGAAACCGGCTGTCAAAGCAACGTCGTCCATCCGTTGCGTGCAAGAACATTAAGGGATGGCAGCATATACGCCGAGTATTGGAAGTGAACCATAGTCCCATCGGACGCACACCGCGATCAGTACCGGCTTCCTATGTTGGATTTTTGTCGGAAATCCGCAAGTTGTTTTCATTAACCCCGACAGCGCGTGCGAGAGGATATCGACCGGGACGCTTTTCATTCAATGTGGCCGAAGGCAGATGTGACGCCTGCAAAGGGCAAGGACTCCCAAAGGTTGAAATGAGCTTTTTACCGGATGTATATGTTCCTTGTGACGTTTGCCGTGGAAAACGGTATAACAAGGAGACGCTGGCGATCCAGTATCGTGGAAAAAGTATGGCTGATATACTTGAAATGACATTCGCGGAGGCTGCACGATTTTTCGCAGCCATCCCCTCTATTCGCAGAGCCGTGCAGTTTGTGTGTGATGTGGGTTTAGGGTATTTGTGCCTGGGCCAACCGAGCCCGACCCTTTCCGGTGGTGAGGCGCAGCGTATCAAACTGGCCCAGCAACTGGTCAAGCCGTCCAACGGTCACACGTTCTACATTCTGGATGAGCCCACGACCGGCTTGCATACGGCCGACGTTCAACGCCTGATCGATGTCCTTCAAAAACTGGTGGATGAAGGCAATACCGTCGCCGTCATTGAACACAACATGGAGATCATCAAGGAAACAGATTACCTTATTGATCTTGGACCCGAGGGTGGTCATAATGGTGGCCGTGTGGTCGCCACCGGATCTCCGAAGGAGCTTTTAAGGTATACAAAAAAATCGCACACCGCCAGGTACTTTGAAAAGTATTTACGCGCAGGGTAATGCTTAACCTTGAAAAGCTGAGACAAACAATAAAATCGCCCAGTCGTTATTGAGCGATCAATTTTGTTGTCTAAATAATTTTTGCCGCTTTACTAAGTGCTATTATCCAACTCAACATTACGGGAGCCGACATGCTAAAAAAATTCGAATTAAAAGCAGCTGATCTCCGTTGTGTTTGCGATCACAAGGTTTTCAATTTCAAAAACACCTCTGAGGTCAAACCACTGGACGAAGTCATCGGCCAAAAAAGAGCGGTCCAGGCAATCCAATTCGGACTCAATATGAAAAGCCCCGGATATAATATTTTTGTAACAGGTGTCGAGGGAACCGGCAAATCAACCATTGTACGGGAACTTGTCACCAAACATGCCAAAACCCAACCGACGCCTCAGGACTGGTGTCTGGTCAACAATTATAAAGATGAATTCCGTCCCAGGGTTATCGCGGTTCCCCCTGGCAAGGCTGTTTCATTTAGTAAAAAAATGGAGAAATTTATCGAGGATTTGAAAACCGACTTACCGAATGCATTTGAAAGCAAACCGTACTTGAAGCACCTTTCTGAGATAAAAAGCGCCTATACTGACAAACACAACCAACTGTTTCACCAAATCGAAAAGCTAGCTGCAGATAAAAACCTGCAAATCACCAAAACTGAAAATGAATATGACACGCTTCCCATTATTGACGGCAAACCCTTGTCGCCGGAAGATTTCAACAACTTATCCGATGCTCAAAAAGCCAAAATCGAGGAAAATGTCCGCTTTATACAAACTCATATTGAACTCGCTTCTGTGGAAATCGATAAACTCAACCATGCCCTGCGCGTGGATGTAGAAAAGTTAATGGATGACGTGACGTTATCCGTCGTGAAATCCCGGCTTGAAAAAATTAGAAATGATTTCAAAGACAGCACAGACGTCCTGGCCCACTTGGAAGATGTCGAGCAGGATATTGTTGAAAATGTCAATTATTTCGTTTCAGCGAACGATTCCGAATCGTCTGAAGAAAAAGTTCTTTTGGCTCCACCGAAATCTAAACTTCAACGATATCAAGTCAATGCCCTGACAGATCGTGGATCGTCAAAAGGTGCTCCGGTCGTTTTCGAAACCAACCCCACGTATCGTAATGTTATGGGACGGATTGAAAAACGTGCCTACATGGCAACGGTGGCGACAGACTTTACCATGGTTCAAGCGGGATCGCTCCTGAATGCAAACGGGGGATTTCTAATCATGGATATCGAGTCCGTAATGATGAATTCTTATGTTTGGGAGGCACTGAAGCGGGCGTTGAGAACGAAGTCCCTAAATATTGAGGAAATCCCCGAAGAAACCGGTTTCGGTACCGTCGCTCTGCGCCCGGAACCGATTGCACTAGACGTTAAAGTTATTTTGCTGGGCAGCTATGAGGCCTTTGAAGTGCTGCAAGACTATGACTTGCGATTTAATAAGATTTTCAAGGTTCGAGCCGATTTTGATTATGAAGTCGAGCGAACTCCAACTACCGTGCAGCAATATGCGCGGTTTATCGCGCGGGTATGCAAAGAAGAATTCTTGCTTCCGTTCACACCAAAAGGTGTGGCTGCGATTGTGGAATATGGCGAAAAATACGTATCCGATAAGAACAAGCTATCCATTCGTTTTGGTCCGCTGCTGGGTGTTTTAAAAGAAGCGGATTATTGGGCTCGCCAAAACAATGCCCGGTTGGTTTCCGATAAATATGTTGTCAAAGCATTCAACGAGCATCGTTTCCGCTACAACCTTTACGAAGAAAAAATGCATGAATCCTACCTGGATGAGACGATCATTATTGATGTCGAAGGGGCCACAGTGGGGCAGGTCAATGCCCTGGCCGTTTATCAGGTTGGAGAATTTTCATTCGGACGACCCGTGCGCATTACCGCGGAGACATTTATGGGCAAAGAGGGTGTTATAAATGTCGAACGCGAGGCAAAATTAAGCGGTAAAACCCACGATAAAGGCGTTCTGATTCTCTCCGGTTATCTGGGAAAAACCTTCGCTCAACATTTTCCCCTTAACCTGGCAATCAGCATCACCTTTGAACAAAGCTACAGTGATATCGACGGCGACAGCGCATCGTCAACGGAACTTTATGCCATTATTTCAAGTTTAGCGGGTATATCTGTAAGACAGGGAATTGCCGTAACCGGATCTGTCAATCAAAAAGGCCAGATCCAGGCTATCGGAGGCGTAAATCAAAAAATAGAGGGATTTTACGAGGTTTGCCGCACGAAAAGACTCAACGGAGAGCAGGGGGTTATTATCCCTCGTGCAAACATAAAAAATCTAATGCTGAGAAAAGAAATTATTGATGCCGTTAAAAAGCGTAAATTCCATGTTTATCAGGTATCCACTGTAGAAGAAGGTATCGAGATTCTAACCGGAATGCCGGCCGGTAAACCTGATCGCGACGGTAATTACCCTGAAGGAACGGTATATGGTGCCGCTCAGAAAAAATTAAAGCGATATCACCAGCAGGCATTGAAAATGAAGAATGGGGCGACGGGGTCACATCTTAATTATTAATAATTATTATACTCTCGACAATAACGGCAGATGATCTCTATAAAACGCTCTCCGTAACGTTCGTACTTCACCGAACCAACACCATGGATATCCAAAAAAGAATCTCGGGTCTGGGGAAAATAAGTTGCCATTTCTATTAGCGTTTTATCTGAAAAAATGACGTACGGCGGAACTTTGGTCGCATCGGCTAACTCTTTTCGTTTTTTGCGTAAACGTTCAAATAGCTTGCGATCGTAATCCGGAAGTCTTTCCTGCGTAGATTTCTCAGTAAAGGGTGTATCCGCTAAATCTTCTTTCAATCGACCCAATACCGTTTGCTTATTTTTAAGAACGCTCCATGCTTTATCAGTGAGTTGCAAGCTGCCAAATTCCGTGTCCTGAACCATAAGGCCTTTATGGAGGAACTGGCGTGAAAGCTGGAACCACTGCTTTTTCGAATATTCTTTACCAATCCCATACGTTGATAAGTTATGATGGCCGAATTTAAAGACTTTCTGAGCATTGGAACCCCGGAGCACATCTATAATGTGATGGGTTCCAAATTTTTCACCGGTTCGCTTGATGCACGACAGATATTTTTGGGCTGCAAGCGTGACATCCACAAGTTCTTTTCTATCGCTCAGGCAATTGTCACACATATTGCATTTTTTTATTGAATAATCTTCTCCAAAATAGGTCAGCAATGGAATCCGGCGGCAATCCTCTGCTTCGGCAAATCGCAATAACGCACTTAGATGTAGATTAGCCACCCGCTTCTCATCGGTTTGTTTCTGGTTGATAAAATATTTTACTTTTTGCACATCGGCATAACTAAACAGCAGCAAACAGTGGGATGGAAACCCATCCCGGCCTGCACGGCCAATTTCCTGATAATAACTCTCAATATTCTTTGGGAGGTCAAAATGCACCACGAATCTGACATTCGGCTTATCGATCCCCATTCCAAAGGCAATCGTGGCGACCATAATCTGTACATCATCGCGGATAAATAATTCTTGATTCTGGTTACGCTCTTTATCGGATAAGCCCGCATGATAAGGTTTGACGGAAAACCCTTCATCTCTGAGAGTCGCATAGAGATCCTCTACTTGTTTGCGGGAATAACAATAGATAATACCGGACTGATTGGGGAATTTTTGAAGAAACCGGATTGCTTGCTTTGTTGGATCATTTTTTTCAGCTATTTGGAGAAAAAGATTTTCGCGGTTGAAACTAGCAACAAACTCCCTGCAGGTATCCATCCTTAAACTTTTTTTGATATCCTGCCGGACCCTCGGCGTTGCTGTAGCCGTCAAAGCGGCACAAGGTATTTGAGGATAACGCTCGCGTGCTGCAATCAGTTGTCTGTACTCGGGCCTAAAATCATGCCCCCACTCAGATATGCAATGGGCTTCATCAATGGTCAAGCAGTCGACCTGTATCGATGATAGCAGCTCCAACACATTCGTTTTCAACAACGCTTCTGGTGCCAGATACAGTAATTTAACCGAGCCTTGCTTGATACGCCTCACATTGGTCCGATATTCAGCAGGAGACAAGGAGCTGTTTAAAAAAGCCGCATCAACCCCGCTTTGTGTCAATTGCTCCACCTGATCCTTCATCAGAGAAATCAATGGGGAAATAACAATCGTTAAACCCTCAAAAATAAGGCCGGGAATTTGATAACAGATAGACTTACCACCACCGGTGGGCATCACCACCAGAGTGTCTTTTTTATCGAGAATAGATTTTATGATTTCGGCTTGAAGTGGTCTAAATTTGTTATATCCGAAAACAGTTTTGAGTTTGGATTGGGCGTTCTCTAACATTCCTTTCAGCTCCTTGAAGCCTATGTCAGCCCCTTCTAGTTCCGTTCCTGTCACTTTGCGGATTTGATCGTCATTCCGTAAATCAAAGCAAACGAGGTTTTCTATCTTGGTAATGTAAAATAGATCATTTGGCAATGGTTTCTCATAAAAAACCATCAATCTTGATGAAGAATTTTGCAGGTTGGAGTATTCCGTTATTCACGGTTGCGGAATTTGAGGACAAAAGATGTTAATGTGCGAAATCTGCGCAAGTGAAGGATAAAACGTCATTCAGGTAAAAGTTTTAAAAGATACCATTGGTTAGGGTATCGATAAAGCATCCACCTGAACCACTTCCACCACCACCACCACCGCCGCCGCTGCTGCTGATGGTC
>JASFJP010000225.1:0-7325 GCA_050121225.1 Desulfobacterales bacterium | reverse complement strand
TTCAACGTAACCGAAGTCGGTGGGCCAGAGCGAGCCGACGTCAATAATTCCCCAATTTGGGGGATCATTCCCGTCCGTGAACGTGTGACGCCAATCCAGAGCGGCCACCAGGCTGCCCTCATAGTCTTTGCCGCGATTCAGTACCTCCCATTTGCCTTCCAGCAGTGCCCAGCCGGCTGCGACCTCGTCATCGCCGATCGGCGTGGTGTCCGAGGCCTTCTGGTAAATCGCCTGATAGCTGACGGCCAACTTCACGCCGTATTTTTCGTAGAGGTCCTCCTTCCACTGAAACCATTTCCGCGGCAGGATACGTGGCAGAACGTAATCACGCTTGGGAAAGCTGAAGTCCAGATCCCTTTCCACATCAGTGGGCGTTCCGATCCTTCTGCCTTCGTCCCCATATCCCTTGGTGCCCTCAAAGTTTCCCTCGGAGGGTTCCTCCACGTCTAGGGATGGCTGCTCGACGCTTTCCAAGGGCTTGGGTTGGTCATCTTCCTGGGCCGCGATCATTTGGCTGCCGAGCAGAAGAATACAACCTGCAATGATCGCCGCTAAAATCTTGCCCTGGCGCTTCATGTGATTCCCCTGTATAGATTTATTTAGACAAGATTTACAGGATTATCAGGATTCTCTTAGTTTAGCATAACTCTATCCTGTTCATCCTACTTGCCAGGACAAAGTCCCACCTGGGCGGAACGGTTAATCACGCTGAAGAGATGATCTAAAGACAGCTGAACGTCGAACCTCGAACATCCAACATCGAACCTCCAATATTGATGGCGCTACGCTTTATCTATTTTAAAACAAGCAAACCGCAAAATACTGATCCGCAGACTTTTTGGGGACAGATTCGATTTGCGCAGTCTTTTTTTGAATTGACAGAATACATTATTCGATGTTGGACGTACAATGTTTAAGGTTCGATGTTCATTTTTTTGTTAATTCATCGTATGGAACCTCATATCATTAATCATGGGTTTCCTGGCACCGCAAAATCAATTCCAGCACCGAACCCCGCTTCGGAAAGCTATTGTCCAGATCCCATTCCACATCGGTAGGCCCACCGACATACCTTTTCCTGACCGGGTATCCTTTGATTGCCTCCTGTTCATCCGAACTTGGAGGCTGCTTTTCGGCACTTTCCAGGCGCCTGGGCTCTTCATCCTCTCGCGCCAGGATTACATCGTTGCCGCTTAGTAACACGGCACAGGCTAGGATCGCCACCAATGTAAAGTAGCGTCGCCTCATATACTTGAAATTCATAACTTTTTTATTGCATTCGATAGAATCATCTGCTTCCTTGAAACCAAATTTTCATCTCAATTAGAACGATTTGAAAAAGCCAATGGAACATTTCATTCTCTGTGCTTTGACGCCCTCATCCTTCACGATGCATTACGCGTCTAACAATCGTCGTTTCAAAAGTGAATACATATCACGACGGCCATCTACAACAAGCAGAACATAAACGTTTTTATCTATGACTCGGTAAATGATACGATAAGGTTTGAAGAAAATCTCGCGGTATTCTCGAATCCCCAGCTTCAGCAGTTCTTTTGGATAGACACCTCTTTCGGGGAATTCGGATAATGTAGATAAGACTTTCTCAATCCGTTCTAAAACATAGTCCGCTTTTCGAGGTGAATCATGTACGGCGATGTAATCATAAAGCTCGTTGAGATCACGTGCTGCGTCGTGGGTCAGCAAAACCGCGAACGGCATCACCGATCCTCCTGCCGACTGCGAAGACTTTCTATCACCTCCTCAGCAGGCAAAACTTTGCCTTCCTCAATTTGGCGGGTTCCAAGAGACAGTATTTTAAGGAGAGCTATGGTTTGCTGGGTTTGCTCATAGCTTTTGATGTCTTGTATGACCACTTTAGCTTCGCCATTCTGTGTAATGATGAGTGGTTCCTGCTGTTTAGAAAGGTTTCTTACGATTTCAGCAGCATGGGCCTTCAGGTAGCTGATGGGTCGTATCTGATCTGCTAGTTTCATGAGGATATCCCCTTTCTTGACATGACTTAATATAGTCCGTAAACAGGTCATGTGTCAATCTTGAAAACTGAGCTCACAACCTAAAGGGCTCGTCGCAGGTCAAAATTGATTCGTTTTGAAGCTTTTATAGTGGTTGTCAAAAAAACGTCCGTTATACAAACGTTATTTTGTTACAACAACTTATACCGCTATTCCTTATTCCGGACCATAAATATGGAAAGCGGTATAACTCTTTTATGAGCCTCCGTAAGTCGATGTCGCAAACTCGCTCAAATATGCCGCTTCATGGGCCGGGTCTGCTTTGAACAACGAATTATGCTGAAGACATGATTCAAAAATCCAGAATTTTGAAGGATGGACTCGCGTCGCTCCATTTCTTGCACCCAAAATCTAAAAACCAAATTCCAAGATCGAATAACCCTGAACCTTTGAACCTACGAGCCTTTGAACCTCTGAACGGTTATCACTTAAGACCCACTTCTTTGAGCGCCTCTTTACACCGTCCACTCACCTGTTTTTCGTTTTTTTCAAGACATTGTAGTAGGCGTCCTTCACCAGCTTGAACCGAACTGCAGAGTTTTTCCAAATCCGCATCGCATTCGCTGGCCACATAGCTCAGGGCCGCCACGGCACGTTCCAGCTGAACGGCTGCATCATAAAGCGCATACTCACATTTGGCTGACAGCTTATCGCCGTGAGCGTACAGGCAAGCCAGGATACGGCCCTGCCCAGGCGTCACCTTAGCGCAGTACGTATCAATCTCTGCTTTACAGCCTTCAGCTACTGATTGAAGCAGATCCTGTTCTGCGGGGGCAGTGTTTAGCATCAACCCCAGAAACACCAATACCATCAATGTCGAAAATATACGTTTCATTTTATCCTCCTCAAACATAACCGCAAAGCCGGTCGCAGCGCAGCGGAGATCCCACTCCCGGGGTTGAAGCGACGCGGAAATCCCCTTTTTACGAGAAACCAAAAAGAAAAATAGATCACAAAAGCATCTATTGGCGGGGAAAACACGAAAATTGAAATATAAATTTCGTGCTTTCCAGTTTTCGTGGTTTCGTGATAAAGATATTTTACAGTGAAATATGAAAAATATTACTTTTAGCAACTAAATTGGGTGATAATTGCCCCAATCTGCATTAATTTCCGCACACCAGCGATTCGCGGAAATCCGCGAATCGCCAACAGTGCGGTTCTCGATGTGTATACAGCTTTCTATTAGCTAGCGGTTTATCGGAAACCGTTCTTCCAGTTCCTCCAGCATTTTCATCGCCTTCATGGCTTTGAGGGTGTTGTAATTGATATTGCCGGCGGAGAGGCTCGATCCCTCCTGGAAGGGATACTGCGGTATCGTCATGAAGAACCTCTTCAGCTCCGCTTGAACCGGCACGAAAAGCCACATGTTATCTCCGAACCAGCGCAGGTATCCCATCTCGCCTTCCTCGTGCATTTCCTCGTAGGGGTCGGCCCGCAGGTTAATAATCAACGGCCAGTTGGTGACAATGCGCTCACCTGTTGCGATATTACCCTCGATGATGGCGAAGTGGACTTTCCAGTCGTTCCAGCGAATGGCATTCAGTTCGCCACCCTGGCCGAAATAAAAGATCTGATCCCGAGGGGCTTTGTCCACTTCACCCTTGAAAAAAGGTAGGTAGTTGTAGCCGTCGAGGTGTACCTTCCAGGTCTTGCCGTTGGCTTCGTATCCGGTCTTACACTTTTCGACGATGTCCGGCACGCCGGCAGCCGCCAAAAATGTCGGCAGCCAGTCTTCATGGGAGATGATATCGTTGTAGATAGTACCCGGCTTGATCACACCCGGCCAGCGCACCACCTGCGGTACCCGGAAGCCACCTTCCCAGGTGGTGCCCTTTTCACCGTGGAAGGGGGTGATGCCGCCGTCCGGCCAGGTGAACGACTCGGCGCCATTGTCGGTGCTGTAGACAACGATGGTGTTGTCGGCGATGCCCAGGTCATCCAACTTTTTTAACAGAATGCCGACATGGTCATCGTGCTCCACCATACCATCGGGGTAAAGACCAATGCCGGTACGGCCCTGGGCTTCTTTTTTGAGACGGGTCCAAACGTGCATACGCGTGGTGCTCATCCAGACGAAAAAGGGTTTATCTGCCTTATGGGCGCGATCGATAAAATCAAGACCGGCACCCATGAATTCCTCGTCAGCGGTTTCCATGCGTTTGCGCGTCAGCGGACCGGTGTCCTCGATCCGGCCATCGGCATAGCTGTGAATGACGCCGCGAGGGCCGAACTTCTTCTTGAACTCAGGATCTTTTGGATAGTAATACGTCTCGGGTTCCTCTTCGGCGTTTAGGTGATACAGATTACCGAAGAACTCGTCGAAACCATGGACGGTCGGCAAATGTTTGTCCTGGTCGCCCAGATGATTCTTGCCGAACTGGCCGCTCATGTAACCCTGGTCTTTGAGCAGATCGGCGATTGTCGGTGCCCAGTCTGGGATACCGTGGTCGGAGCCGGGCATCCCGATGGTCAGCAGACCAGTGCGAAATGGGTGCTGGCCCGTGATGAACGACGCGCGGCCGGCGGTGCAGCTCTGCTGGGCGTAGGCATCAGTGAACATGGCACCTTCTCTGGCGATGCGGTCAATGTTCGGCGTCTTGTAGCCCATGATGCCATGGTTATAAGCGCTGATGTTGTGTACCCCCACGTCGTCACCCCAGATCACCAGGATGTTGGGCTTGTCGGCCGCCACTGCCGGACCAACAGCCCATACCAGAATTGTCAGTGCAGCGCACGCAAACACTATCCCTGTTTTTTTTAGCCTCATTTTTCTTCTCCTTTCTTTTTTAATTAACTGGTTCAAGCACCGAAGTGCAGATTCCCGACTTATTGGGAAACCAAAAAACACAAATCAATCACCAAAACACGAAAAAGGAATATGATGAATTTCGTGTTTTCCAAATTTTGTGATTTCGCGATAAATTTTTAACATTAGCATTAGAAAAATCGCTGTCAAACGATAAATAACTGTTTCGATTTTTACATCTTGCCCATTTAAGACTCGATCCGTCGGAGGCGGACGTTCCCGCATATGGCGGTCAGCGGCTGGGCCGTGTACCGACACTCAATTCAATGACCTCTGAAGCCTGCATATCATGAGTGGTCGACTAGTCGCGTCCCAGCTCGAAGAGCGAAATAGAAAGACCGAAGGGCGGATACCTAAACCCTTGAACCCTGAACCATCTGCAGCCGAGTATCAGCCAAACACCTTGTCCCACTCTTTTGCCGAAAGTGTTGCAACCATGGCCTGCCTTACTTCGATGAGTTCCCGATAGACTTTGGTGCGCGCCCGGTCCAGCGGCTCAAAATCGTCTTCCAGCTGGTCGGTGGAGGTCGTATACTTCTCCACGTCAGCAATGTAAGCATCAATGGCTGCGTCTGTGGCAGCGTTGTGCTCTTTGGCCAGCAAATCGAGCCTGTCGACAAGCGCGAGGGCTTCGGTGCGATTTTCACCCTCTGGCAGTTTTTCGATTTTTTTCGCAGACCGGCGGGGTCGAGGAAACTTGCCTTCTTCTTTTTCTTAGATCCTCCGAAAAGGTAGCTGACTGCGGCAATCGTAACTAGAACGGGCATGGCTAACTCCTTAAAATTTTGGTTTTCGAAAAGGTATCTAGTCCAGAGTTGAGGACCTGTACCGTCTGATCCCACTCTTCTTTGGTCAATGCCTGACGCAGTTCGTCCTGGACGCCCAATAGTTCTTCCCGGTACTTGACTCGACGGACAGAAAAGTCTTCGACGAGTGCGGTGAGTTCCGACGAAGGCGTTTCTCGTCGGCGGGAAAGGTCCCCCATCCTCCGGGTGAAGTCGGCTTTTAATTCGATGACTTCCCGGCAGCGGTTTTCGATCCGGTGGCCGATGGATACCAGACGAGCCTGCCGGGCGCCGACCCCTTAGAAACTTTCAAGAAGGTTTCGAAGGTCGCTAGTTGCCTTGTCAAGTTCGCTCCTCGAGCCGCGAAAAGACGCGCAGCCCGTCAGGGCCAGCAGATCTGCCCCTGCCAGACCAACATTGAAAAACTCGCGTCGGCTGACAGCCGATGAGGTCGCTTCGAAGCCGGACCCCACAACCGGCTTACTCGATCTGCCGGCCTTGGCGGTGATATTTGGTTTTTTTGCTTTCATGATTGGATAATCCTCCTCTGTCGGTTATCTCTAACTAATTGATCGTAAACAAAATGGGATAGTATGATATTTTGTTGAAATAATGACCAAAATTATCAAAAAAGGACGTCATTTTATAAAATCACGGTAAGTGATATGTCTATTCCATTTTTATAGTGAATAGATTTTAGGTCCAGAATCTATAAATCCTGCTTGTCATGGCGAAGTCACGCTGACAGCGTGACGAATACAGGAACCTCTTATATGAAACTTACTGAAACTCAGTATCTCTTAGGTTGGGTTGAATCTTCTTTATCCTTTGTTGGGTTTCGTTGCACTCTACCCAACCTACGTTCTGCCGGTGTTATCGCGAAATGCGAAACCCAACAACAGCCGATTTCGGAACCGAGCCCCACAAGTTTCTTTTCTGATCAGACCGGCCGTCTTTTTGGCCAGCGGCCCCGCTCTTATGAACCCTGAACCTTGAACCCTAGTAATTCCGCACTGCTTCCACCGCCTTCCATCCCGACGAGTTGGGCACCTCGCTTATGGTGATTTCCGGTGCTTGGCTTAAAAGAATTTTGGTGCCCACCAACACGGTAAATTGATCCGACCGCAGGTGTTCATCCAGATCTACTTGGCTCTGCCACATCTCAAACAGACAGAGGTTGTTTTCGTTTTCGATATCCTGCAAGACATAATGGCTCAGACAGCCTTTCTTTTTGCGAGTGGGTTCAATCAATGCCTGGAGCGTTTGCTTGAGCTCCAAACGCTTATCCGATCGCGCTTTCATTTTTATGATGACGGTGACCATGACTATATGCTTATTGTTAGATTTAGATTAGAATTAGTTCTTTTGATAATAATAGAGGAGCTTCACAGTTTGCTCATCAATAATTTTGTCATGGGCAAGATCGTGTTTGCGATATATCAAATAGTTATATCTTCTCGCCATTTATTGCTTCATTTATCCTGTGTATAGCACGTAGGTCGAACCAGACATCAGGCAAGAAAAACCGGATTTATGGGTGAATTCGACTTTAAACATATTTATCTAAGTGATTTGCTATCAAGTTTTATGCCGGTTACAGAGATTTGCGGGAAATAATTCTAACCTATTTTATTTGTTACAAAATTTAACATCCTAAAATTTGGCAAAGCAGAGATGACGGGCCGCAAATTTGTC
>JASFJP010000224.1:0-7329 GCA_050121225.1 Desulfobacterales bacterium | reverse complement strand
TCCCAAAATAACTCTGGCGTTACGCAAGGAGTATGGCGGCGCAGTCATGGGCATGTGCTGTGTCGGAATGGGTGTAGATCTAATGCTTGCCTGGCCGATCGCACAGCTGGTGGTCTTGGATACAACAGCTGCTGTTAATCTTATATTCCGCAGAGAAATTCAAGCAGCAAAAAACCCGGATGAATTCAGACAGAAAAAAATTCAGGAGTATGATTATAAGTATTCAAATCCCTATCATGCCGCTTCCAATATGCTGGTGGACAGTGTCATTAAACCCCGTGAAACACGTCGTCAGCTAATCAAAGCTTTGAGAATGCTGCGAAACAAACAGCGACCGGAACCAAACAAGAGGCATGGGAATATACCTCTGTAGCATCTCCTGATGGCATGTAAGGGAAGAATTAGACGGCGATTATCTTTTTCGAAAGGATAGGCAATTATGGATTATGAACTTTCCAAAGAGCAAACGATCATTAAAAAAGCGGCACGAGAGTTTGCTAAAGGTGAATTTCCCGATGTCGCCCGGGATCTGGATATTAAGGAAGAGTGCCCCACGGAAATTGTAAGAAAGGCACGTGAACTGGATCTGATCGGACTGTTTATCCCCGAGGAGTATGGAGGACCCGGTTTAGGGTTTTTAGAACAGGCAATGGTGCTGGAGGAGTTCTGGAGGGTTGATCCGGGAATCGGCCAGCAACTCAGCTCCATTACATTTGGAGCCGAAGAATTGATTCTTTTCGGAACCGAAGAGCAGAAAAAAAAGTGGTTGCCGCCCTTATTTGAGGGAGATGCAGTTATGGGGTTTGCCATCACCGAACCGGACGCAGGCAGTGATACCGCTTCCGCGACCACAACCGCGGTTTTGGACGGAGACGAGTATGTCATCAATGGCAGCAAAGTCATGATCGGCAATGGAACGGTGGGCACTTTTATGTTGGTATTCTGCCTTACGAATCCCGATGTAGAGCGAAAAACTGGACGACACAGCATTCTCATCGTTGAAACCGATCGGGAAGGGTACAAAGCCGATCCAATGCACGGCAAGATGGGCCTGAGGGCCTCGGATACGTCAGCTGTCTATTTCAATAATGTGAGAGTACCGAGAGAAAATTTGTTAGGAGCCGAAGGAAACGGCTTTATTCAATTAATGAAGTTTTTTGACCATTCACGAGCGTATGTCGCCGGGCACGGTGTCGGTTTGGCCCAGGGTGCTTTGGATATGGCCGTCAAACATGTCAAAGGCCGCAAGCAATTCGGCCGCCCGATCGGTGCCTTTCAAGCCACCCAATTTAAAATTGCTGAAATGGCCACCAAGGTCGAGATTGCCCGCAATACGGTTTATAAATCGGCCTGGTTGCTGGATCAAGGTAAACCGAATACCACGTTGACAGCTATGGCGAAAATGTACGCTTGCCATATAGCTGTCGAAGTCGTCGACGAAGCTCTCCAACTTCACGGTGGTTATGGTTATTTCAACGACTACGACATTGAAAGATTCTATCGCGCGGCCAAGGTGCTAGAAATATATGAAGGAACCAAGGAGGTAGAAAAAATCGTGATTTCAAGAGAATTACTGGGAAAGTTGTAGCGCATTATGGACTTGCCGCCTCATACCCCGCCTCAAGCGCCTGAAGGGAGGCTTTCAACAGCTCTTGCTTATTACCGAATCGATGGTTTAAAACAGCTTTGATGTCTGCAATGCAACAAAATAAGCTAATTTGATCGTCAGCGATAGTGTCGGATTGTGCCAGAGCATATCCTAGCGTGATAATATTCACTGCTTTGGGATTTTCTAATTTTTGAGCCAAACTATCGGCATCAACAAATTTCAATGCTAATTTGTGATCGTTCTTTATTGCATGGGTCCCATTTACCACGACCCGACCGCCATATTTTAAAAATGGTCCATGCTGGGCCAAATTTTCGGCCTTTAAGACCAATAACGCATCCGCCTGAGAGGGGCGTATCAGGGGACTAGAAAAAGTACCCACCTTAAAATGTGACAGTACCGTTCCTCCCCTCTGAGCCATTCCGTGGGTCTCCGAGGTGAATACATGCAGTCCTTTATCGATAGCAGCTTCCGCCAGGAGGCGTGTAACAAACAATACGCCCTGCCCCCCTACCCCACTGATGATGATTTGCTGACGCACAGATTCGCTCATATCGCCTCCTAACCCGGATTGGCTTTTTGATGGATGAATTCACTGCTCTTTCGCCACAATCGATCCCTTGGGGCATACATTTAAACATACGCCGCAGCCGGTGCATAGGAGAGGATCGATGCTGACGTACTTTTCATCTTTTTCTTCACCTTCGTGATAAATGAGTGCCGGGCATTCAAAGTGCTTGATACAAAATCCACACCCATCACAATCTTCAGTGACTTCCACCGGTATATATTCCGCAGACTCACCTTTTCTGGCCTGATCAATGATACAGGGGTATTTCGATATCACCACCGCCGGTCCGTTCTCTCGGCTATATTTTAACGCATCTTTGAGAAGCGCGATGAACTCCTTTACCTGATAGGGATTGCCTTCTTTACAAAATTTTACACCGCACCCACGAACCAGAGTTGCGATATCCACGGCTTGCAACGGTTCGCCGCAAGCCCCTGACCCACTGGCAGGGGTGGGCTGGCTGCCGGTCATTGCCGTCGTCCGGTTATCCAAAATAACCAGAACAAATTTCACCTGCTGTACGACGGCATCGATAAGCGCAGGAACACCGGCATGAAAAAAGGTGGAATCCCCAATGCTGGCGACAATGTCAGGTCGCTTTTCCTCATTTTTGTGGGCATGGTAAAAACCGGATGCCTGGCTGATTGCAGCACCCATGCAGAGAACCGTATCTACGACACCTAAATTCAACCCGAGGGTATAACAACCGATATCGCTGGTATATATTCCTCTGGGAGCCGCCTTTTTAATAGCGAAAAAGCTTGACCGGTGCGGGCAACCGGCGCACAGAGTCGGGCGCCTTCCCGGAACAAACGGAATTTCAAGCTTTTCTGATTCGACTCCGCAAAACTCACTAATTATTTGCTGAATATCCTCAGGATAAAGCTCTCCAACCCCGGCCACCGTATTTGACATCTTGCCTTTGACACGATGTCGATCCGCCAACTGCATTTCGATGACACCCATTGGCTCCTCAATAACAAGTATTTCGTCGTAAGTTTCTATCCAATGAGCAGTAAAATCACTGTGCAACGGAAATGGCTGAATAACTTGATAAAAGGGAATTTTCTGCCATAGGCCCAATTCTTTCAGAATTTCCTTGGCATGGGCAGCGGCAACGCCGGACGATATAATCGCTTTCGATGCTACTGCCGCTTCAGGATTGATGCGAAGCGGTTGAGTGGGTTTGTATTGAGCAATGGCTGTAAGTTTTTCTTCGACTTCATTGTGCAAATGAAACCGAAATCTTGGTGTCGCAGCCCAGCGCGACGGGTCTTTTTCAAATTTAACTTCCCGTCCATTTTGAGGAATCTTATCCAAAACCACATCCTGACGGGAATGGCAGACCCTGGTGGTGGGTCGCAGCAATACCGGAGATTTGAAGGTTTCGGAAAGCTCGTAGGCCATGCCAATCATCTCTTTGGCTTGGAGGGGTGTATCCGGATCCAGTACTGGAATTCTCGCCATCAGAGCCATCAAGCGACTGTCTTGTTCGGTCTGGGAAGAGATCGGCCCGGGATCGTCGGCACTGATGACGATAAAGCCTCCCTTCACTCCCATGTAGGCTGCGCTCATCAGCGGATCCGAAGCGACATTTAAGCCCACCTGCTTCATACTGACCGCGGTGCGCAAACCAGCCTGACAGCCGGCGTACGCAATTTCAAAGGCGATCTTCTCGTTTACAGCCCACTGGGTGTGCATGGCAATGTCGTTCTCTTTTTGAAATGCAGCAACCGAAGCCAGTATTTCCGAAGCCGGTGTGCCCGGGTAAGACGTTGCAATCGCACAACCGTTTTCCACCAACCCTCGTGCTATGGCTTCGTTGCCAAGTAATAATCTGCGTTCAGTCACTCAGTCCCTCCATTTATTATAACTCAAACGGCGTTACCGTGATGTTTAACGGTAACTCCCGCAGTTTTTCTACAACATCGTCCGGAATGGTATTGTCGGTTCGCAGAAATATCATGGTTTTATCGCCGCCCTCTTCCTGACCGACCCGCATGCGGCTGATATTAATGTTGTGATCACCCAGCAGCGTTCCAATACTTCCGATAGCCCCCGGTTTGTCATGGTTGTGAATCAAGACGAAACGGCCATGAGGATGCATTTCCAGGCGAAAGTCATTGATACTAACCACACGCGGGTCCTTTTGTCCGAAAATAGTCCCGGCGACCTTACTCGTACCTTCATCTGAAACTGTTTTAACCGTAATTAAATTGATGTATTCATCCGTTTCGGCAATGGCGGTGGCCGTAACTTTGATACCTCTTTCTTTAGCCAGAACTTCAGCGTTGATAAAATTAACATCATCTTTGACCATTGGGGTTAAGAGCCCTTTCAACACGGAGGTGGTAACCGGCGAAAGATCAAGGTCCTGAAAATCTCCGGCATACTCAATCACAACTTCCTTTACCGGACCGGCAGAGAGTTGGGCCAGCAAACAGCCCATCCGGTCTGCCAACGTCAAGAGCGGTCCTATTTTGTCAAGCAATTCTCCGCTGACGGCCGGTACGTTGACGGCGTTGATGATGGTGCCGTGCTTCAAATACGCAATGATCTGCTCGGCGACCTGAACCGCCACATTGGTCTGAGCTTCCCGGGTGGATGCGCCGAGATGCGGCGTGCAAATCACACGATCAATATCAAATAGCGGGCAGGTACCCGGCGGCTCATGCTCAAACACATCCAAAGCGGCGCCGGCAACCTTGCCGGACCGCAGGGCCTCATTCAGATCCGCTTCATCAACGATGCCGCCGCGGGCACAGTTTATAATCATAACGCCGTCCTTCATTTGATCAAACGCAGATCTGTTCAGCAAACCCACGGTTTCCTTTATCTTGGGAACATGAAGCGTAATATAATCCGCTCGTTGGTATAATTCTTCCAGAGTCACCGACATAAAACCGGCCTTTTCTATTTGCTCCGAGGTGACGAAAGGATCATGCACGATTACTCGCATTTTTAAACCCCGAGCACGATCAGCAACAATGGAGCCAATTTTACCAAATCCGATTACGCCAAGGACTTTATTGAATATTTCTCTTCCCTGAAGTTTCTTTTTCTCCCAGAGTCCCGCTTTTAGGGTTGATGTGCCCCAGGGTATATTTCGAGTTAAAGCCATCATCATAGCAATCGTATGCTCTGCGGTGGTAATCACATTGCCGGTGGGTGTGTTCATAACCACAACGCCCCGCTTGGTTGCAGCGGGAATATCAACATTATCAAGTCCGATTCCTGCGCGTCCAACAACCTCCAATTTCTTGGCCGCCTGCAGAATTTCCTCTGTAACTTTGGTGGCACTACGAATAACTAATGCTGCATAGTCTCCAATGACTTCTTTAAGTTCTTTAGGGTCCATACCGGTTTTCACATCCACCTCTAGCCCTTCTTCTTGAAACATGTTAATACCGGCTTCCCCTAAATTATCGCTTACTAAGACTTTCATAGGTTTACTCCCTGTCAATGGCGCTGGGTAGTGATAGGCTCTTTGCTGTAAAGCTTTGGCCGAAGATGGAATAACTAAAGACTATACACAGCGTCATAATAAATTCCATATTCTCCCTTTGAATCGTTAATTTTAAACTACCGTATAGTTTCAAACATGCAAAACGCTGTGTATGGTTGCGCAATGATTTATGTCGTTCTGTATAGAAGTAATCGCATAAGATCTAAAACACTCGCTCCGTGTATCCCTTCTTGTGCGGGAAAAATTCGGAAAATGGGTAGGTGTTCTTAAAAATTATTTTGGTGCAATTGGCGGTAATCCCGCTGCAAGCGGGATTATCATAATCTATTTATCTTGGCTGCTTTTTGCTTTTTCAATCAATTCAATTAAACTAGTTATTTTCGGTTTGGGACGTGCATCCATCAAACTATTGAATTGGTCTTCAGGCAGATTGTCTCTCAGATACTGCACCACATCAAAATACTCCCACCAGCAGTCTAAGATTTTGAAGCAGGGCTGCTGTTCGTTTTCACAAATTTGACAGTAATGAAACGGCACGGTGTTGCCCAAACGCGGGCAACGCCGTACCAGGTTTTTTGGGGTTTTTTTCATTTCTTATTCAATCAGCGGCTTTTGATCATCTCCGGCTTAGGATACTGTTCAAGCACTTTTTCGGCCTCCTCGATTTCTTTAGCCGGATATTCATAATCCGTAAGGTTACCCGCCAGGAATTGCTCGTAAGCGCCTAAATCAATCAGCCCGTGTCCGCTGAAGTTAAAGAGAATAACTTTTTCTTTGCCTTCCTCTTTGGCTTTTCGGGCTAAATCTACCACGCAGGCAATGGCATGATTGGTTTCCGGAGCAGAGATAAAACCTTCTGTTTTGGCCACCAGCATACCGGCTTCATAAGTGTCCATCTGGCCGTAGGCTTTCGGTTCCATTAAACCTTCAACTATCAGCTGGCTGACTGTGGGAGCCATACCATGATAGCGCAGGCCTCCGGCATGCATCGGTGGAGGTATAAACGTGTGACCCAGGCTGTGCATGGCCAGCAGTGGTGTCATTCCGATCGTGTCCCCATGGTCATAGGCAAACGGGGCCCGGGTCATCGTCGGACAGGCTGTCGGTTCAACCGGATGGATCGCGACATCTTTGCCGTTGAATTTGTCATAGACAAATGGAAAAGCCAGACCGGCAAAATTACTTCCGCCCCCGGCGCAACCGATAACGACGTCGGGATATTCACCGATTTTCTCCATTTGCTTTTTGGCTTCCAGACCGATCACCGTCTGATGCAGCATGACATGATTGAGCACGCTGCCCAGGGAATAGCGGGTTTCACCGGATGCATCGGTGACGGCCGCCTCGATCGCTTCGCTGATGGCTATGCCAAGGCTGCCGGGTGTATCGGGGTATTGTTCAAGGATTTGACGGCCGGCCTTGGTTTCAGTGCTGGGACTGGCAATACAATTGGCACCCCAGGTGGCCATCATGGTTTTGCGATAGGGTTTTTGGTCAAAACTGATTCGGACCATATATACTTTGCATTCGAGACCAAATTGGGAGCATGCAAATGAGAGAGCGCTGCCCCATTGGCCGGCACCGGTTTCGGTGGTTAAGCGCTTGATGCCGAATTCTTTATTGTAATAAGCCTGGGCAACGGCTGTGTTGGGTTTGTGGCTCCCCGGAGGACTGACGCCTTCA
>JASFJP010000223.1:0-7342 GCA_050121225.1 Desulfobacterales bacterium | reverse complement strand
ACATCAACTATCCGTTGAGCCTCTTCATCTGATACCGTCACGGCTACATATCCACCAGCACCCTCAAATGAAATGCAACACGGGTTGCGCTGTGTTTCTTTTAGTTCTTCTCCGCCTTTGCCAAAAAAAAGCGCCGCTTGCTCAATGACATCCGCCGGCTTCAGGCGAGTCTGCTTAGCAACTCGAATCAATGTTGGCCTCCTTTCTGGCCAAGTCCCGTTGGTTGGAATCAATGAAGTAATATAAGACCCGATATCACGTTTTCAAGTTAAATGGTGTTTCCGGTTTGCATCTGCTGAAATGGAGCGACTGTTCCTGAGAAGAATTGCTGAAAATAGACAAACTCAGATTCGATTGGTGGAAAACGGGTAGGCAGCGAGAATGTACCTATTTAATAACCGTTTGATAATATTTGACCCCGACTTTAAATTGCTCGATCTCTGTCAAGAGTAACTTATGGCACCACCGAACTTCTGCAAGATATCCGTCATAGAAATCATCACCTAATGTATCCGGCGAGAAGCTTTCCATCATTATGTAAATATCAACTCCCGGTTCAATAGCATCGTTTGACTCGAAACACATGCCGCCTTTGCAATAATTTTGCATTTGTGCCCGGTGAAAATCAGCTGAATTTTGATAGGCATAAACGATAGGGACGTCAAAATCATGGCGCTTATACTCCCTTTTTTCGTCATAACGCATTGTATAGGCCTCCTATGGTGGGTATTAAATTATACATCTTCCCAATCTGGGGCAATCAATGAATAGGGAGTCATTATGAATGATGTTCTTTTCAGGAGACAGTAAACAGAGCAATTGGTATCTGGAGGATCGATTCACTTCCATTTCTATCCCCATTTTTGGAAGTTAAGTTTTTGAAAAAATTTAAAATTACCTTGCATGCATGAAATGGCACGAAGAAACAGCTATCTAAAAAATATGTATCAATTATAGATAGATTATGTCAAATAAATTCTTCTCTTTGTCAACGTTGTTTGCCTCAGATATCAGCATTCAGATGAATTGTATTCGATGATTCTTTATCCCGAAACAGCTGATCAAAAAAGCTTAAGGAATTTATGATTGGTATCATCAAAAGCTGACAGATATCTGCGTACGCTTAAGTATCTTTTCTACAAGCCGATATAAAATCTATGTTATAATGACGATGGTGATTCGTTGGCGCCAAAAGCAGCGGAGCACTCTCTTAGAAGAGTCGATCCGAATGATCATACCTTAAAAAATGATAAAATGAGAAATAATAAAAGGAGAAGCCGGCTATGGGAACTAACAATTTAATATTCTTAGAAAACCTGGAATGGTTTGACGAAACCGGCCAAGAGCTAGTCCACCGTCTGCCTGAAACGGGCTCCGGTGAATTAAAATATGGTGCGCAGTTGACGATTCGAGAGAGCCAAGCCGGTGTTTTTTACTATAAAGGCAAGGCCGTGGGAGCATTTGGCCCTGGGCGACACACTCTAAAAACGGCCAATATCCCATTGTTAACAAAAATTGCCAGTCTGCCTTGGGGGTTCAACAGTCCCCTCAGGGCCGAAGTCTATTTCGTAAACCTGAAGGTTTTTACGAATCTTAAGTGGGGAACCCGAGATCCCGTTGCTTTCAAAGACTCCGAACTAGGTCTCATCAGGCTGAGAGCATTTGGGGTATTCAATCTTCAGGTGGTGCAGCCGGTCTTGTTTGTAAATCGCCTTGTAGGTACTCAGGGTATATATACAACCTCGGAAATCGAAGAATATTTGAATCGCGTTATCGTTTCACGGTTTAATGACTTTATGGGTGAAACCATCGATTCAATACTCAACCTACCCTCCAAATACGACGAACTTTCGGATGGTCTCGCCAGTCGATTGCATGAGGATTTCGGCCATTTCGGAATTAATCTCACGCACGTCTATATCAATTCAATAACGCCGCCGCCTGAGGTCCAGGAGGCCATTGACGATCGTAGTCGCATGGGTGTTTTCAAGGATATGAACAAGCTGATGCAGATGAAGGCCGCCATGGCTATGGAAAAAGCCTCCGAGGCCGATGGTGGCTCGGGTGTTGGGATGGGAGCCGGGATGGGCCTGATGATGCCGGCAATGTTTGCGCAATATTTTGCCGGGGGATTGCCAAAGCCTCAACCAGAAAAAAACCACCCCGCAGCGAGCTGTCCGGAGTGTCATTTTTCAATTCCGTTGGATGCAAAATTTTGTCCTCAATGCGGGCATCAGCAAATCGTTTTCGAACAATGCAGTCAATGCGGGAAAAACTTGACCCCGAGTGCAAAATTTTGTTCTCGATGTGGTTCTGCCACTGATGATAAACCTAAACTAAAATTTTGTACCAATTGCGGTAGTGAAAACCTCACGGACGCTCTGTATTGCAACGAATGCGGTGAGAAGCTTTAAGCCCATGTTTGCGGTGGGGAGGGAATTATTAATTTTCTCATCGAATATCAGTGCCCTCAATGCGGTGCACCTGCAACTCTGGAAGAAACCGATCGACTCTTCACTTGCGAGTTTTGTAGAGTCAACTCCTATTTAATGGCCAAAGATTTCTTCCGATATGTGCTGCCCCATTCAGATACAATAGACAAAGAACTCGTATTTTTTCCCTACTGGCGTTTTAAAGGGATGCTATTTTTCTGTGGTCCTGCGGGAATTAAGAACCGATTTATCGATGTCAGCCATCAAGCCATTGCGTCACCTCATTTTCCGATCTCGGTCGGCCTGCGCAGCCAAGCCATGAGACTTCGTTTTTTAACACCGGAAATAGAAGGTCAATTTCTCCGACCCACACAACCCATCCAGAAAATGATTCAGACCTTTGAGCAACGGTTTGCGAGATCTCTTCCCAAGCCCATTGCGCTCCAATCTCATATAGGCGAGACCCTCAGTCTGATTTATTCTCCTTTTTACGTCGCAGATAAAATCTACGATGCAATACTCGATAACCCAGTCTCCTCATCATTGCCGGTTGGGTATAATATCGATGACCTTGCGGGGGCAGCGCCTGAGTGGCGCATTCATTTTGTTTCTACGTTGTGTCCGAATTGTGGATGGGATTTGGAAGGTGAGCGTGACGCGTTGGTCTTAATGTGCAAAAACTGCAATTCGGCATGGTATCCGGTGGGAAACAGATTGAAGCAGTTGAAATTTGCGCGGATACCGGCAAACGAAAAAAATGGTATCAACCTTCCTTTCTGGCGCATAAAGGCCAATATTTCGGGCATCAATTTGCAGACATACGCCGATTTGATTCGGATTGCCAATCTTCCCAAAGTCATCAGAGACGATTGGGACCACATTCCGTTTCACTTCTGGATCCCTGCCTTTAAAGTTCGACCTCAGGTTTTTCTGAGGTTAGCGAGTCACATCACAGTCTCACAACCGCGTGGAAATTTGGCCGAAGAACTGCCCCAGATTCGACACCATCCCAGTAATTTACCCGTTGATGAGGCAATCGAATGCTTGCAAATTACGTTGGCCAGTTTTATGAAATCCCGCAAAACACTCATCGAAAAAGTTACTGATGTACGTATTAATGCCAAAAGCGTTGTGCTGGTATATGTCCCCTTTCAAGATAAACATCATGAATTTGTTCAAACGGAATTTCAACTGGCGTTGAATAAAAATGTTTTAGCGTTATCTAAGAGCCTGTAGAGTCTGACCCGACTTTATGCATATCGAAAATTGCTCACAGTTTCATCATTTACTTGCTTATATTGTCAAATGGAAAAGCCTAGATTTGGATGCCCAACTCTTGACACACCGCAGTAGTTTAACTACCCTCATGTAATATTATCTCTGATCTTTAGAACCGATTATCGATAAACGATTGCTGAGCATTTTCATTTTGGCACAAGGTCATAAATGATGCTAGCCGCCAATCATCATTCTTTAGATAGATTAATCGATCAATATCTAAATTATCTGCTCGTCGAAAAGGGTCTTTCGCAGACGACCCTGGAATCATATAGCCGAGATATTCAGCGATATCGAATTTTTCTTGAATCCAATGCCATACAGAGCGTATCTGAAAGTGATACGCCGTTGATATTGAAACACATGATAGCGCTGAGGAACAATGGCTTGGGAGCCCGCTCCAGAGCCAGACATTTAGTTTCGATTCGCGGATTTTATCGATTCCTGGTCCAGGAAAAGCTCCTCAAACACGATCCGGCAAGACTGATTGATTTACCTAAAACCAGCTTAAAACTTCCCGATGTTCTCTCAGTGGATGAAGTTAAGATCCTTTTAGGCACACCCGACACCAGCAAGCCTAAAGGTGTCAGAGACGCAGCCATGCTAGAGCTTCTCTACGCAGCGGGTTTGAGGGTTTCAGAACTCGTGACCCTTAAGCTGCAGGACATTTATTTGGAAAGTGGGTTTGTCAGAGTGCTTGGAAAAGGCTCAAAAGAACGAGTGGTACCTATCGGAATGCATGCCAAAGAAAGGGTTGAGGTTTACCTCAATAATTTTCGAAACGTTCTTCTTAAGAATCAGATCAGTCCTTTCCTCTTTGTTGCCCGTGCCGGGAATCCTTTCACCCGTCAGGGCTTTTGGAAACTTCTCCGAAAATATGCCCAAAAAGCGCAATTGAACAAAAAAGTTACCCCGCATAGTCTCCGCCATTCCTTCGCCAGCCACTTACTGGAAGGCGGCGCTGATTTAAGAGCTGTTCAGGTGATGCTCGGTCATGTTGACATCTCGACAACCCAAATTTATACCCATGTTGCCAAGGAACACCTTAAAATACTGCATGAAAAATTTCACCCTAGAGGATAGCATTAACACAAGGTTTGCATAATCACCTCCAGAAGAAACCTGCCAAGCATAACGAACTATATAGAGATTATGAACTTGACAACATATATGTTTTCGATTTAAAAGTGCTGATTTTCAATTTATTATCACTCTGAAATCACTACATATTGTAAATTTTCAAGCTAAATTTTGTCGGGAAATCGATTGGTGCATTCAATTAACAACTTACCTTACAATCAAGTGGGCTGGTGGAAGCCATTCAAACAGCTTCCAGAAGCCGAAAACCAAGCGTTGCGCAAGTCAATTTTACGGATTCATCAACCGCTTATCCTGATCATCCGCGACGGCCGCTTGGCAGTTGCTCAAGATGGAACCATGATCATCGGAGGTGAAAAACAGTCTGAGCCCGAGACGATGCCTCTCGTCGGTTATGCTCCGCCATTGCATCCGCGTGATTTGGGCAGTCCGGAATTTAAGGCAGCACACAACCTTCGCTATGCGTATATTGTGGGAGCCATGGCCAACGGCATAACTTCGGTTGAGATGGTCGAAGAAGCCGGGCGCGCTGGCATGATCGGTTTTTTTGGCGCTGCCGGCTTAATGCTGAATGAAATTGAAGCCGCTGTGGATGTTCTACAGCAACATATGGGATCTTATCCGTTTGGAATGAACCTCATTCACAGCCCATTCAATCCCGAACTAGAATCAGCCACCGTTGATCTTTATCTCAAGCGGAGGATAAAGTTGGTCAGTGCTTCAGCCTATCTCGATCTATCGCTTCCGCTTATACATTTCCGGGTAAAAGGCATTCACCGTGACACCCACGGCAACGTCGTTTGCCCCAACAAAATCATTGCCAAAGTTTCAAGAATTGAAATTGCTCGAAAGTTTCTGGCTCCGCCGCCCCAAAAACATTTAAATGCCTTGGTCAGTCAAAACCTTATCACAGCCGAGGAAGCAACCCTGTCGGCGGCAATTCCTATGGCCGATAGCATAACTGCTGAAGCGGATTCAGGCGGACATACAGATAACCGCCCGGCCATTGCACTTTTACCGACGATGCTTTCTTTACGCGACGAGTACGCGAAAACATACAACTACAAGGATCTCATAAACGTGGGACTTGCGGGCGGTATTGCCACACCGGAATCCGCGGCTGCAGCTTTTGCAATGGGGGCTGCCTATGTGCTCACCGGCTCTATCAATCAAGGCTGTGTCGAAGCTGGCACTTCCGACACTGTTCGCCGAATGCTGGCCGAAGCTGATCAAGCAGACGTTACCATGGCACCTTCCGCGGACATGTTTGAATTGGGCGTCAAGGTACAAGTTTTGAAACGTGGGACCATGTTTCCATTGCGAGCATCTAAGCTGTATGACCTTTACACTAAGTACAAAAGCTATGAGGAAATGCCGCACCAGCAGCGTGAGACGCTGGAGCGAGATTTTTTCCGATGCAGTTTCCTGCAGGAATGGGAACAAACCAAACAATTTTTTAAAGATCGGGATCCGTCTCAAATCCCACTAGCTGAAAAAAATCCGAAACACAAAATGGCACTGGTATTTCGATCATATTTAGGCCGTTCATCGACATGGGCAATAAGTGGTGATCCGTCAAGAATCATTGACTATCAAATCTGGTGTGGCCCGGCAATGGGAGCATTCAATCAATGGACAAAGGGAACATTTCTTGAAAAATCCGAAAATCGCAAAACCGTTGTCGTTGCTATGAATTTGCTTTTTGGAGCGACAGTCGCTACGAGAGTGAATTGGCTTCGCCAGCAAGGAATTACCCTACCTATGAGCGTACAAATATTTCGCCCTATGGAATTGCCTCGGCTTCTGGAACTTATGGGTGGAGCAACCTAAAAGGAAATTAGGAGGATCAAATTTTGAGCACGCCATCAACAGCGATGAAATCGCGCGTTGAGTTTTAAGATTTGAAGTCAGTTAGTATTTTTTCAAGCAATGTCGACTACTCTGTGTAATTATTAATTTGCAATAAACTCAAAAACCTGTTTCGCAAGCCGTCAATGTTTAAAACGTGATAGCTTTCTGCATCTGATGGACTAAATTCTTCTTGGACTGGATTCAATTCAATTTCAATAAAGCGCGCTTGTCGTTCCCGGCGTCCCCTTTCCTCGAGAAATTCTTCTTGAAGTATGCCACGGATCACATAATAGAATGCCGATTTGAAACCGTCGATATTTTTTAGGCTAAAGATACAGATGTGGTAGTGCGTCACAGAATGAGTACTCGTGTCGACAACCGGCGCCGATCCGGAATAATAAAAATAAAAGCCGTGACTTACCAACCAATCATGCAGATCGTTTAATATCAGCCGGGCTTCTGGTATTGTAAATTTGAGATTGGCGACCAAATGACCGCCAAGAAATACGGTAAAGGCATCATCCGGATTATATTGACGTGCATATCCGGACTGCAATCCGCCCAATGGATCAGGTGGTAGGAATTCGCGAGACCACCTTTTCCATTTGGCCAGATTTACTCGAAACTTATTTGACAATTCTCTGTTGGTGAAAAATTTGATAAACATAAGTTAAAATATTGTC
>JASFJP010000222.1:0-7344 GCA_050121225.1 Desulfobacterales bacterium | reverse complement strand
AATATCAATCCGAAGGGGAAAGAACTGCTGCTGATAATGTCAGATGCTCTCAAGGATAATAACAAGCAGCAGATTTCGGTGGAAGGTCATACGGATAACTTGCCTTTAGGTCCGTTCTTGCTTAAAAGTTTCCCGAGCAACTGGGAACTTTCGACAGCCAGAGCAGCTGCGGTGGTTCGATTTCTATCGCAAGAGGGTGGGGTTGAGCCCGAGCGGCTATCAGCACGTGGATTTAGTTATTACAAACCTGTAGCGACAAACAAAACGGAAGGGGGCCGGCGCCAAAATCGACGTATCGAGATTATTTTGAGCTCTCCAAAATAAAAGTTGAAAATTTAAGTTTCAAGTACATCCCTGATTTTTTGGGAGAGCTGAACGATATCAAAGGGTTTTTGAATAAAACCTCTACAACCCATATCCATTAATTCATCGATTTGCTGGTTAAATCTATATCCGCTGACAAGTAGAATTTTAACCTCCGGATTAATCTTCTTGAGCTGTTCAAACGTATCCTTTCCGCTCATTTCCGGCATGATCATATCTAAAGCCACCAAATCAAGAGCCACCATGTTTTTTTTATAGAGTTCAATGGCTTCTTTTCCACTCTTGGCCGAAAGCACTGTATAACCCAGTTTTTTGAGCATCAATTCCTCGACCTGAATGGTGCCTTGCTCGTCGTCGACTAAAAGAACTTTTTCGTTGCCCTTTAACAGGGTTGTCGTCACTTCTGCATCTTCTGTCTGGTCGGTATTTGAGGCTGGTAGGTAGATATTAAAGGTGGTTCCGTGTCCTTTTTCACTGTATACTCTGATGATTCCATTGTGATTTTTTATGATACCATATGCGGATGCGAGGCCCAGCCCAGTGCCCTTGCCGACATCTTTGGTAGTGAAAAAAGGTTCAAAAATTCGGTCGATGATCTCATCGTCTATACCGATGCCATTATCTGTGATGGATACTTTTACGTAATTTCCTCCGGCAACGTCAAATGCTTTGCAAGACTCATCACTTAAATAGGCATTTTCGGATTGAATAAAAATGTCCCCACCTTCCTGCATGGCGTGCCAGGCATTAAGGTACAGATTGATCAAAACTTGCTCAATCTGGCTCTGATCCACTTTAACGTTCCAAAGGTCGGGCTGGAGCTTTTTATGAATTACAACCTCTTTTCGGGTCCGCGTGAACATTTTGGAACTGTTTTCCACAATGTCGTTCAGCCGGGTTGATTTAAGGGTATATTTGCCTTTTCTGGCAAAACCCAGTAACTGATTGGTGAGGTCCGCGGCGCTCATAACGGCCTTTTCAATCCCCTGGATGTAATCGTCATTGGGATCATCGGATTTGGTTTGCAGTCGCATCAGCGAAATATACCCCTGCATTCCCATTAGAAGATTATTAAAGTCATGCGCAATTCCCCCAGCTAGGGTTCCGATGGCCTCCATTTTCTGAGAATGTTTTAGTTGCGTTTCCAGTTGCTTTTTTTCTTGTTCTGTCCGCAATTGCTCGGTAACATCCAAAATTTGGGCGACGGTTTTCTCTTTTCCCTTTGAATCCTGAAAGCGGTTGGCTGAGATTTTAACGGCACGTTCATCACCGTCTTTACGAATAATTCTATAAATTTGCTGGGAAAAGTATTTTTCTTTTACTTCTGGTTTTAAAAAATGCTCAGCGGCCAGCTTGGCACTCATATCATCAAGATATTTTTTGAACTCACTGCCTATGATGACATTTTGAGGGTATCCCAGAATTTGCGATAGGACACTGTTGGTATAAATAATCTGAAAGAGTTCATCCATGATCATGATGCCATCGTGTGAATTTTCCACAACGGATCGATATCGCTCCTCACTTTCTCGCAACGCTTTTTCTGCTTCAATTCTTTCAGTGATATCTCTGGCAACATTTAAAATAACATTTCGACCGCGATATGTGATCGCCCTCGAATGAATTTCCACGGGGATAGTTGTGCCGTCTGTTTTTTGATGTGAGGTTTCAATGGTTATTATTTTGGGCTTTTTGCTCCGTTCTCCTCTACCGAGCTGATTTAGAATCACCCGGGCATGATTGGACGAAATAATATTGGCGAGATTCAATTGGAAAAATTGCTCCGGCGTATATCCAATCTGCGAATAGGCCGCCTCATTGGCCTCCAAGACATTTCCTTTATGGTCAAGGATGTAGACCGCATCATCAACATTTTCCAGCAGCTCTTTGTAACGGGAATGCTCTTCAGCGGCTTTCAAATTGGTGAGCATATAATTAAAGGCCTGAGATAATTGATTAAATTCCCAGTAATTATTATCCTTATTTTCGAATAGCAGATCTTTTTGACCCTCGGAGATTAGGATTGCTTTTTTGGTCATCTCGCGTAGCGGTTCAACCATTTTTCTTCCCAGCAAGATTGATATGATCGTCGAAATTGCGAGAACCACAACGGCGAAAAGTCCAATCCATAACGTGACGTTTCGCTTTTCATTGATGAGAGCTTCAAGAGACGATTGAAAATACAGATTGTCAGACCCATCGATCTTAGATAGGATAATTTTTTTCCCTAATAGAAGAAGTTCGCGATTGACAACGATGTTTTTGCGCATTTCTTCGTTTAATTGTAATGTTTTGTCCGATGTCAAGCTAAGGAGTTGATCGGATTTGATGATGAAAACATCGCCGCTCACGGTGAGTTGAAGGGTTTCAATCAGTTTTTGATCCTGCGTCAAATCATAAAGGGCATAGGCGGCTCCCATGAGTTGGGTCTGGTGCATTAGAGGGGTTGAAAACCACCAAATCAGCCTCGTTTGACCTTCATCGTCAAAAATTTCGCCAAACGGATACGTCGTTTGAGCAAAACGGGTCACATTTGCGGATATTTCGGTATAGGTCTCCGGTATGACTGTGTTTTCGCCACCTTTTTTTACAAAAAAATAAACGCCCTCTTTAGACGGGTAAAATTCGTTGATACGATCTTCGAGCTGGGATTTGTCATCAAGCATCACGGTTACGCGAATGATATTGTCAGACACCAGCTCTTTTAGCATACTGCTGATGCTTGCAATCCGATTGTGTAGAATGATTTCAACCTGACCCTTCTCAGCTATGATTTTTTTTCGGAATTCCGTCTCGACTCGCTTCTCGAAGTATCCGTAGAGAGCGACCAAAATGACCAGAACGGATAAAGTGGCCAGCACCACAAAGGTGGTTAGGAGGTAAGTTGAAAATCTTTTATTATAACGAAAACGCCACATAATTTGGAGGAATTTTTAATAAATTTAGACGGTAAGCATCGTAAGCATTTGGCTAAGGATCTGGTTCATTTCGTATAAAAACACATAGCCAATTTTTCAATTGATCTACTAAAATAAAACGATAATGCACAACTTGTCAAAATAAAAGCTTACTGTTCCATTGCCCGGAAATAATTCGATTGCAGTCGCAATATAATTTAGTAGAATGTGGTTATCCTGAAAGCTCAAGTAAGTGACCGTCAACACTTATTCCAAGAGACGTCACTTGGGCTTTGTGGATAACCAAATAGTAGAATCATAACCGTTTAGAAATGATTTGGCCAACGTAAGCAAACCTTGATGAATGCCTTGATACCACACATACGCAGTTTATTTAAGCCGAATGGAGTTAAACCAGAATTTGAAATCGATCGGGTCCATCTATCGATCGGTATTCATTCTTCTCTGGCGCTATTCTTATTCGCGTTTGTTTTCCGGCTGGTTTACATTATTCAGTCGGCAGATAACCCACTTTTCGGTGTTCCAGTAGTGGATGCCTACGTCTACAACCAGTGGGCTCAAAAGATGGTGGATGGTGTCTGGTTGTGGGATCATGTCGACAACTACTTGCCGATTTATCCAGCTTTTCTGGCCATACAGCAAATAGTCTTCGGGCCTCATCCGATCGTAAATAAAATTTTACAGAGCATGATGGGCGCGCTGAGTGCCGTTCTGATGGCACAGATTGCAGCGCGCGCGTGGAATAGACAGGTTGGAATGATTACCGGCTATCTCATGTCTACCAATTGGATGCTAGTGATTTTTGAATCTGAAAAATTTGCAGAACCATTTTGTATCTTCTTTTTCAGTCTTACCCTTTGGATTCTGGCGTACCATTCTCACCATTTGTGGGCCATTTTTGGCGCCGGATTCACTTTTGCACTGTCAGCCGGAGTTCGAGCCAATCTTTTTTTGATGTTGCCGATTATTCCGGGATGGCTGGTATGGAAAAACTGGCAGCATCGATCTTTGGCCATCAGGGCCGCACTTATATTCTGTGTTGGTACGGTAATCATCATTGGTGCGATCGTTTATAGAAATTATCAAGTCTCCGGCGCTGTTATGTTAAGAGCTCAGGCAACCTGGAGCCTGTATTCCGGTTTGTCGCCGGAATTCGAGGGGTTGCATCCCCCTGCCGGAATTCTTTTTCGGAAATATATGTATCTGCCGCAACAGGCTGGCAAATTTACCATACCGGATATTGAGGTTTTCTGGGCTCAGAAACTAGGGCACTTAATTCGGAACCGTCCATTCGACGTTTTCTTGAATTTTTTTCGGCGTGCCATCATATTCCTGAACGCTCGCGAATGGAGCCAGGAGTTAGATGTTTATGCTTATCGGGCGTATTCTAAATTTCTTTCGCTACCTTGGACCGGTTTCTGGTTGGTCGGACCGCTCGGTTTGATGGGGCTTTTTTTAACGCGACGCCTTTCCAAGCTGCAGTGCTTGCTCATCATTTGCACGATTATTGGAATTGCTTCCATTCTTCCGTTCAAAGTTTCTGATCGCTATCGTCTGCCGACAGCAGCACTGTTGACCTTTTTTGCCGCGCTGACGTTGAGGCATTTTTACTTTTGGTTCAAAACCAAAAACAAACATGCCCTATCAATTGCCATGCCGATCCTTGCCATTCTCTGTCTGATCTGTTGGCCAGATTGGCAGAACCTCGCGGCACGCAAAACATCCCGCCATCATTTTTTTATAGGCAAATGGTATGAAACTATCGGTCAGATTGATGATGCTATCCAGGCTTATGAAACATCAATGCAAGCATTCTCCTGGGATCCGGACTCACCGTATCGAATCGGTCGCTTATTGATTTTGAAAGGCGAGCGGGAGCGAGCTCTGCTCTATCTCAAGGAGGCACTCCGGAGAGAACCGAAATTTCCTGGTGCGCTCAATGAAATCGCACGCATTCATTTAGACGGCGGCAACCTCGAAGCTGCCGAGCAGTATGCGATAAAAAGTTTGAACTTGGCTCCAGCCGAGGTTGGTACGCTAATACTGATGTCGGACATCCAGCGCCGCAGAGGCAACCACAAGGCCGAGCTTGCCTATCTAAAACGTGCCGTTACTATAACAGGAAATCATCGGCCGACGATAATATTGGCCGAACGATTAGAAGCACTCGGCGAACATGAAGCCTCCCTTGATCTTTATGGGTACATCATGAAATCTCGCATGGTTGATAAGGCTGTCCGTGTTTCAGCAGCCATGAAGGCCGGCCTCATAGTTGCCAGGCACTTCCATAATAATGTTAGTGCGACTATTTACTGGGAGTATATTATCGAGCAGTTCCTTGAATTCAGATTTTTTGTGCTGCAAGCTGAATTTTTCATGGGAGCACTATCCGAAGAAAGCTTCAGAAAACAAATGGGTAGTTCTTCGGAATGGAGGACAGCAGCTGAATATGTGATTGGTTTGAAACATTGGCTTAACGGCCATATGTCAGAAGCTGTGGAGGCCTATCAGCGATGTCTTCAAATTGCGTCCGATCAACATTCAGATGAACTGAGCGCCTCTCAAAAGTGGGCGCAGGAAGATCTGAAACACATCCGGGAGACTCGCTTAAAAAGCGAAGATCCCGGATAGAACCTGGTGAGCGCCATATCGATTTTTTTATTTTAGTATCCGTGCTAGAGAACTTTGATTCATTTGGCTCAGGAGGAAAAAAGAAATGCGTTGTCGCGATACCTTGTTTTTAGTCGGTCTCATCATTATCCTGTTACCTCCCTTTATGAACCATGCCATTACACCAACTGCAGGTGCCGGCTCCTCATCGCTGAGAATTGTTCGTATTACACCTGACGGTGTTGATGTTCCGCCCGGACGGCAGATTGTTTTTCAGTTTGATCGCCCGGTAGTGCCGGTCGGTCGCATGCAGCGATCTGATTCGGAAATCCCGATAAGCATTACTCCGAAATTGGATTGTCAATGGCGCTGGATAAACACGAGTGCGTTGACCTGTCAATTGAACGAAAAATCTGCCTTATCCCCAGCCACCCGCTATGACCTCGTTGTCAAAGCGGACATCCGGACGCAAGACGGCACGGCACTTTCTCACCCGGTTCGGCACAGCTTCACTACCGAGCGCCCTACAGTTAAGTACGCGCAATTCAAAACATGGAAATCCCCGGGCACCCCATTTATTCGCGTTAACTTCAACCAGCCGGTGTTCCAGGATTCCGTGGCTCAGCATCTACATATGCGCTTGGCTGATGCCAACGATCAGGGCGTATTACTGAATGTAATTCCGGACCCTGATCTCAGAGACACGCCATTCATTTTACCGGTTCCAGGCGAAAAATACTCTCTGATCACCAAGGCCGAACGCAGTTTGACCCAGGAGAAGGCGGCGGGGGAAGACGGCCAACCGGGTCGTGAAACCGAGGCCAGAAAGGTTTGGTTGATTTCACCCCAAAACGAACTTCCCTTGAATGTTAAGGTAGATCTCATCGTAACGCCGGGCCTGGTCTCGTTTTACGGTCCTGAAAGTGGGGCCGAAGATCGGATAGTTGTTTCATTCCACACCTTTCCAGCGTTTGACTTCCTGGGAATTGAATGCACGGACAATTATGAGCATGGCGTCTTCATAGAACCCGGCATTGAAGATGATCAGGCGATTCGTTGTGATCCTCTGAGACGTCTGGCCCTGGTTTTTACAGCGCCGGTTATCAATGAAGAAGTTAAAAATCATGTGAAAATTTCGCCGGATTTAGCCGGGGGTAGAACCGACTATGATCCTTGGGCAAATTACAGAGGATACTCTAGACTGCGATCGCCTCATCAAAAAGATCAAAAATACCGGGTATGGCTGCCTGAGACTCTGAAGGCTTTTCAAGAGTATGACTTGCGCAGTGCTCCAGGAAACCTCCGAGATGAGTTCGGACGAACTTTGCCCCGGCCGATTCATATGTCGTTTGCCACGGATCATCGCCGTCCGGATTTTACTCTGACCCACCGCAAAGCGATTTTAGAAAAAGAAATAGAATCAGAAATGCCACTGGTGGTCACCAATCTTGATTCAGTTAAGGTGATCTACGACATGTTAACAACGTCCGGG
>JASFJP010000221.1:0-7348 GCA_050121225.1 Desulfobacterales bacterium | reverse complement strand
GGGAGCAAGCGCTCAAGCTATTCCCCTGGATATGTGCGCGATGTGGGCGCGAATTTGGAGGTAAGAAACTTCGTGAGCTCACGGTCCATCACAAGGATCACAACCACGATAACAATCCATCTGACGGGAGTAACTGGGAGTTGCTCTGTATCTACTGTCACGACAATGAGCACTCGCGTTATCTGGATCAGGAATGGTACGGCGCGGCCGCGCCGGGAGGCGAAAAGCAACCATCCGCAATAGATAAGCCTTTCGCCAATCTCAAAGACCTGTTGAAGAATAAAAAGTAGCTAACCAATTGCCTCTGAATGGTTGATAAATCGTTTTGCAGAGTATTTTTAAACAGTATAGAAAGTGAGCGACAATGAACCCTAAATTAAAATGCGGAGTTCAGGAAAAAAAAGGTGGTTGCCTAGTGCCATTAACAAAACTGGAAGTGCTGCCGTTGTACCATCGAGAAACCATCCCGGAAGATTATCTGGATTTATTGGGACACATGAACATTCGATGGTACATGGCACTATTTGATAAAGCCGCATGGAATTTTTTTGGCTCCCACGGGATGGATCAGGATTATGTTCTGAAAGAAAAATCAGGCCAATTTGCGTTAAAGAACTTTATCCAGTATTTTGCTGAAGTTAGGGCAGGGCAGACGATTGCGGTTCGAATCCGTCTTCTGGAACGATCAGACAAACGCATTCACTTAATGCATTTTATGATTAATGAGACAACCGAGCAATTGGCTACGACCCTCGAGGTTTTGAGCACCCATGCAGATCTGACCTTGCGTCGAGCTGCGCCAATTCCAATTGAAATAGCCGAGAAGTTTGATGAGAAACTAAAGCAAGATCAAATGCTGGATTGGAAGGCACCGGTTTGCGGAGTGATACATACGTGATAAGGTGGTCGGGACGGTTGGATTTGAAGCGGCTCCGATATATCAACGACATCTTGTATTCTTCTCGGCAAATAAGGTATATTTACAATAAACAATTTGCTTAGGAGTAAGAGGAATGAGTTTTTGGACTGCAATCGTTATCATCGTCGCAATCGGGACCTTAAGCGAAATTTATCGGTCGCGGTTAAAAGCCAACGCGGTAAAAACTGAAGAATCTTATCAAAAATTAGTCCAACGCATGGCCGGTTTGGAAGAAAGGATGGCCAACGTGGAGACAATTGTTTTGGAAAAAGAGAAAAGCAGAAAATTTTCGGAATTGTAAATCCAGCTTAAATATTTCTTAAAGAGCTCCGAATAAAGTGGCTAAACTATAGAATTCCGCCCTTATCCAAAATTATAAGCCGTCTTTCAACCAAAGCATTATGTTTTGGGCTGGTCTCCCCGCTATAGTGCATAATTAGAATAGATGATGCTGACGACAATTCGAACAACCGATTTACTGTCGCATCGGAATTAAATTGCATCGCTGGTTCTAAGAACGTTGGGCCATTCTGGGGCGTTCCAGTGGGACAGGCCACTGATCACCTGTATCCCAACAGTCCCGGTTTTCCTTATAAAGCGAAAAACGGTAAAAGTCTTGAGAGACTTCGAATAACAGAGAGTCGACTTCGTCAAGTGCAGGAAACATGGAAGCTCTTTGGAGCCGGGAGTGTTGGGGGTCAAACTCTTGTGGGAATTCCCTACCTGCACCAACTTCGAAGACACGTTGATTTTGCAGATAGAAGCGCCGTGTGGCCTTTCGAAACCAATTTCACATCAAAACCTACTCTCAAAATGGGTCCTTATGTCGTTCATGTGGAGATTTGGCCGGGTCTTGTCAAGAATGCCGTTGCTTTAATCACTGAAGTTGAGAAGACAGCCATCCGGGACCAAATCCAGGTTCGAGCGCTGTGCCAATGGGCAGCAGATCTGGACCTAAAAATCGAATTAGGCCGATTATTTAATATTCCTAACGGATTAGATAAAAACCAGATTCAAGTGTGCATCCAACATGAAGGATGGATTTTGGGTGCAGTGTAAGTGGTCGGGACGGCTGGATTTGAACCAGCGACCCCAGCGTCCCGAACGCTGTGCTCTACCAGACTGAGCCACGTCCCGACTAAGGTGTCTCTATTACGAAAACGCTATTAAATTGTCAATCAATAATAGATAATGAATCAAAGAAACGGATTCTTTAGTACGATCGTTGCGTCTCTCTCAGGGCTCACGGAAACAATGCTAACCTTCGTTTCTATTAGTTTTTCAACTCGTTTAAGGTAATTTTTCACATTCTGAGGAAGATCGTCGAATTTTTTTATTATGGATATATCCTCTGACCATCCCGGCAGAGTTTCGTAGATCGGTTTGCATTTCGCTAATACATCAAGGCTGGCCGGAAAATCCATCAATGTTTCCCCTTGATAGTCATAGGCGGTGCATATTTTAAGGGTATCTATCTCTCCCAACACATCCAATTTCGTAATGGCAATGTTGCTTAATCCGTTTAAACGCGCTGCGTTTCTTAAAAGCACGGTATCGAGCCATCCGCATCGCCGGCGTCTACCGGTCGTGGCACCGAATTCCGCTCCTTTCTCCTGGATTTTGTCTCCGATTGCATCAAAGAGCTCAGAAGGGAAGGGCCCCTGACCAACCCGGGTTGTATAGGCCTTAACAATTCCGATGACCTCGTCAATCTGTTTGGGACCTACTCCGGCACCGCAGCAGGCATTTCCGGCAAGGGTGTTCGACGACGTCACATAAGGGTATGTGCCGTGGTCAATATCCAGATGCGTTCCCTGGGCACCTTCAAACAAAATTTGTTGCCCGCTTTTAATTGCCTGGCTGAGAACCACCGATACATTGGTTACGTAAGGAGCCAGTCTATCGGCATATTCCCGATATGGTTGAATAATGCTTTCGGCATCTAATGTTTCATAGGACAGATAATTTTTAAGATAGAAATTTTTTTCATCTAAGATGGTGGTTACTTTTTCAACGAAGACATCAGGATCTAATAAATCCACAAATCGGATTCCGCGGCGAGTGGCTTTATCTTCATATGCCGGCCCTATGCCGCGTCCGGTGGTTCCGATTTTTTTGTCACCTTTAAAGTTTTCTCGGGCCGCATCGACGGCTTTGTGATATGGCATTATAAGATGGGCTCTTTCGGATATGATGAATTTTTGCGGATCAATCTCGATGTTGCGGTTGCTCAGTCGGTCGAGCTCATCCAATAAAACTCCCGGATCTACCACCACCCCGTTCCCAATGGCGCATGTTTTTCCCTGCAAGATACCGGAGGGTAGTAAATGAAAAATAAATTGTTCTCCCTCTACAACCATCGTGTGCCCGGCATTATTGCCACCTTGAAACCGAACGACAAAGTCGGCATTTTCGGCCAGCAAATCAACGATCTTACCTTTACCTTCGTCTCCCCATTGGGTACCGACAATTACAACGTTAGCCACTATGTATTCTCCTTTTTAAAGTCATAGTTTTTCACCAATTCACCATATCGTTATTCTCTGCTTTGTGTGTTGTTTTTTACACTTTTTTCGCGTTTAGTACGGAAAAAGTCCTGCATTAAAATTCGGCATTCTTCCTCGCACACACCGGCGACGATTTCTACCTGGTGGTTAAGCCGTTGATCTTCTGCATAGTTATACAATGAACCCGCCGCTCCCCACTTGTAATCATAGGTCCCAAATATAAGCTGTTGCACACGCGCATGGACGATAGCTCCCATGCACATGATACACGGTTCGACAGTAACATACAGTACGGTATTTAACAATCTGTAATTGTTAATTTTAAATGCCGCCTGCCGAAGTGCCAAAATCTCTGCGTGGGCGGTTGGATCTAAATCTGTGATGGTCCTGTTTTGGGTTGCCGCTAAAACCTTCCCGGTTTCAGAAACGAGTATTGCACCTACCGGAACTTCATCGCATTGTCCAGCTTTTCTCGCCTCTGCTAATGCCAGCTTCATATATTCTTCATGCTCGTGGTTCACTCTCGCTACCCTTTAAACCCCTATGTTATATTTGATAAGATAGATTAACGCAATTGAATCATGCGAGATTCACTAATTCAAAATGATTGACATCACACCAACTTTAGCTTATGTTCCACCTAAAATTCAATAAAATCCCTTGCGCCAGTAGCTCAGCCCGGATAGAGCGCCGGACTACGAATCCGTAGGTCGCAGGTTCAAATCCTGCCTGGCGCACCATACAAGTAAAAAGTCGAGGGAGAGCACCAATCCTCGGCTTTTTTCATTTCTATGATACCGGCAGGTTTCGACCCAAGTCGGCTGTCTGAACAGTTCCGAATTCTTGACCGCTTGTTCAATTTTATGTAACATACGCATCAAATTTAAAGGAATGTTATTTTCAGCTAAAAAATTTGTCCTAATGGAACATATTTATAAATCGTATAAAATTTGATACCGTTAGAACGAAGATAGACATAGGGAGATTCTGAACATGGAAAGTTTGAAACAAGAAGCAATGAAAGTCATATCAAAAATGCCAGATACGGCAGAGATTGATGACATTATGTACCGGCTTTATGTCATTGACAAAGTTCGGAAGGGTAGGGAAGCCATTCAGCGGGGTGAGACTATATCTATAGAAGATCTGAAGAAAGAAATTGAATCATGGTAAAATGGTCTGTTCCGGCGAAAAATGATTTAAAGCAGATCCATGATTATATTGCTAAAGATTCAAAATATTATGCGCGAAGAGTTATTCAGGAGATAGTCGCGAAAACTGAAACCTTAGCCGATTTTCCAGAAATCGGCCGTGTTGTTCCCGAAATTAGTGATCAAAATACCCGAGAGTTGCTCGTTTATTCCTACCGGCTTGTGTATGAAATCTCAGCAAGAGGAATCGAAATCCTCTCCATCATTCATGGCAGAAGGGATTTTTATTCAGCATGGGATGAAAGAGATCATTAATTCATGAATATGAAGAATTGGTGAAAAAAAAGGATACACAAAATTCTACCCGTAGAAGAAAAGTGATCAACCGCTTGCGCCGCATCCGCTCATTCGAATTTGCTCAACAGGAGGCTGAAAAGCTGGGCGAGGAGATAAACCTTGAAATCTTCAGGTAGATATCATGACTCCGTATTAAGCCAGGCTGTGAGAAGCAGAAGTTTGCGGCCCGATTCAGTGGCATGTTCTCTTTGCGCTGCTGCAGCCAGCTTATGGGCTTTTTCGAAATTCAGGGCCAGCAGGGATTTCCTCGATTTGATGCGGTTGTGTCGGGCTCTGGTGGACAGAATCATGAGTCCGGTGAGATCGGCACCACAGCGCGAGCACTGTCTGGTTCCTCTGAATTTAGCCCGGCAGACCGGGCAGCGCCTCGATTTAATTACCTCCATCACTGATCCTCAACAAAAAAGAGAAGCTCTTTGAGCTCTTCGCCGGCTTCACTTAGGGCTGCAGCATCCCGGGCGGCGATTGCAGAATCAATTCTTTCGTGCAGATCGATTGCATCTTCCCGGTCTTCCGGGTGAATGCGATCCAGCAGCCGGCGCGAACGCTCCAGAAGGCTGACGGCATCACGATGGGCCCGGCCCCACGGAGAGTCAAACTCGAGAATCTTGTCTTGCGATTCTTCAGATGTGGTTTCCTCGCGGGATTCCCGGACCGTCTCGAATGGGACCTCAATTATATTGTCCGTTCTTTCCTCCTCGTTTGCCGGCTCTGCACCTTCGAATTCGTCATGCAGACTTTCAAGCCCGGCGATATGGGTGGCATACAAGGCATCCAGTCGTTTTCGGGCTTTGGCGATCTCCTCATCGCTTTTGGGCTGAAGGGCGTTCTCGATGGTAATTTGCTTGCTTTTGCCGGTCTCCTTTTCGATCGCGGTTACTTTCAGAATGCCGTCGATGTCCAGGCTCATTCGGCATAATACCGTGTTTGGCTTTTCTGTCGGCATGAGCCCTTCGACTCGAAAGTGTCCGATCGGTAAATTTTTCAATGCATCCGGATCATCCCCCTGATAGATATCGATTTCAACTTCTTTTTGATAGGGATAGGTTGTGAAGTATCTGTCAGTGCGCGTCACCGGCAGGGCCGTATTGGCTTGAATAATTGGATGATAACAGTAGGGGTAATCAACGCCGTCATGTTCCCCCAGATAGGAAGGCCCGAATGAATAGGGTGAGACGTCTACCAGGACCCGGTTCACTGCCCGTCCGGCAAGCCGTGATGCCAAAACACCGGCTCCCAAAGCCACGCAAAGGTCCGGATGAACATCATGGCGGGGTGTGATACCGGCACGCTCCTCCAGAACCCGGGCGACATAAGGGATGCGTGTCGATCCGCCCACCAGTAAAATAGCGTCGAGATCCCCCGATTGTTTGCCGGCCTTTTCCATAGCCGTGGACACGCTTTCTAAAGTAGACTCGATCAGAGGACCGATCATGTGCTCGTATTCCTCGCGTGACAATTCGGTCTCGAGGTGCAGAGGTTTGCCGTCAATGTCAACCAGGGCCTCTTCCCTTATCTTGGCAAACGGTTCAAAACTGAGTTTCTTCTTGGCCTCTTCGGCTGCCCACCACAGACGGTTTAAGGCAACCTGGTGGCCGTCGTTGAGATTCACCCCGTGGAGTTCCTGAAATTCATTCACCAGACGATCGAGTAGCAGTTGATCGAAATCATCGCCCCCCAAACGATTATTGCCGTGGCTCGCCAAGACTTCGGTGACATCATTTTCGATCGTGACAATCGATACGTCAAATGTGCCGCCACCCAGATCGTAAATCATCACTGTTCGGTTCTCGTGCGAACCGTAGCCGTAAGCCAGGCTGGCCGCTGTTGGTTCATTGAGAATCCGGACAGCTTCAAGGCCCGCGAGTTTGGCGGCCTCACGCGTGGCGTTGCGCTGGGCGTCCGAAAAATATGCCGGAACCGACACAACGGCTTTGTTCACCTCCAAACCCAGTTTGTTCTGAGCCCATTGCGCCAATTCCCGCAACAGAAGCGCCGAAATTTCCGGCGGCCTAAATGTTTTCTCGCCCAGGGTGACGGTTTCATCACTCCCCATTTTGCGTTTGATGCTGCGAACGGTCCGGTCCGGATAGAGCAGCTGCTGATTTCTGGCCGGTGCGCCAATCAGCAGCTCACCTGTCTGAGAAAGCCCGATGCAGGACGGCAGCATTTTGGTTTGTCCGCTACCGATAACCTGCACATTATTGTCCACAAAGGCGGCGATTTCGGAATTGGTGGTCCCAAGATCAATGCCGACCACACAATCATTAGGATTCATTGTTTACCTCCGGTTCTCGAAAATTAAGATCTTTTCATTTCTGAATCGAGCGATTCCGATTGACATAACGAATAACACACACCCATCAATCGACGGGTGTTTTTCTTGGAGCCATGGCTAACTTTACCTGGGCCGG
>JASFJP010000220.1:0-7361 GCA_050121225.1 Desulfobacterales bacterium | reverse complement strand
TTGAATGGATAAAAATTGGAGTTGATTAAATGAAGTTAGGCCAAGAAGTCAACTCAATCAATTTAATTAACCGATAAATTTAAAAAACTCAATCAATCAAATCAATCCATAGACTATCTGAAAGGTATCCGATGGCTGCCAAATCAAAATCCGCAACTCAACTCTATTTCAATAAGGACCACGAAATGGTCCGCAAGGCGGTTAGAGAATTTGTGGATAAAGAAATCAATCCGTACATGGACGAATGGGAGGAAAAAGGTGAAGCCCCGCTTCACGATTTGTTTAAAAAAATGGGCGATCTCGGATTTCTGGGGATTCGCTATGACCCGCAATATGGGGGACAGGGGCTGGATTACTGGTATGATACCGTTTTTCTTGAAGAACTGGGTCGCGTTCGAGGATCCGGTATACCCATGGCAATTGCGGTTCAATCCCACATGGCAACTCCTGCCATTGCAGAATTCGGCAGTGAGCATTTAAAAAAAACCTATTTAAAGCCGGCAATTGCCGGCGAGATGGTTGCATCCATCGCCGTCACGGAGCCCGGTGCCGGATCGGATGTCAGTGCAATCCAAACAACTGCTAAGAGGGATGGCGATTCTTACGTACTCAACGGTTCTAAAACCTATATCACCAATGGGACCCAGGCCGATTATTTAACGTTGCTTGCTAGAACCGCTGATGACCCGGGCTATCACTCCTTCAGTCTTTTTGTGGTTCCCACAAGACTGCCCGGATTCCAGGTCAGCCGCAAGCTGAATAAAATGGGATGTCATAGCAGTGACACGGCCGAACTATTTTTTGATGCTGTGAGAATCCCGGCTGAAAACCTGATCGGCAAGGAGGGGGAAGGTTTTATTTACCAGATGCAGCAGTTTCAGCATGAGCGCTTTTCGGCTCTCCCGATGTCCTATATCTCCGCTGAGGAAATGATTGCGATGACGGTCGAGCATATCCGCAGTCGAATTGTTTTTGGAAAACCGCTAATAAGCAAACAGGTATTAAGACACCGGCTTGCAGACTGGCAGACCGAAATTGAATGTATGCGGCAGCTCACCTACCATATTGTCAGAATGAAAGAAGCCCGCCTTGATGTCACCCGGGAAGTCTCCATGGGTAAACTCTGTGCCGCCCGGGTCATTCAAAAGGTAGCCGATGGATGCTTGCAGATGTATGGCGGGCTGGGCTTTATGGACGAAATGCTGATCTCGCGATGCTATCGGGACGCACGGTTGCTATCGATCGGAGGTGGCGCCGACGAGATAATGAGGGAGATAATCGCCAGGATAGAACTGGGATGAAAATTTAGGAAACTCAAACAACCGAATCAACCAATCTACAACCTGATAGGTAGCCAATGGCCACTAAACCGAACAAGGGTAACAAAATTTATTTCACCAAAGATCACGAAATGGTGCGCAGAGCGGTGAGCGACTTTGTAAAAAGGGATAACGAATGCGATTATCGATAACTGATTTATCGAAGAACGTGAAAGAAAAACCTTTGCCGCCCGGTCGAGTGAAGATTACAGAGGCGCTGAAATCATTGCTTGAAGAAAAAGAATTTGGTGCGATCACAACCGCCGAAATTGCGAAAAACGCCGGTGTGACCGAGGCTCTGATTTACAAATATTTTAAGGATAAACGTGATTTGCTGCACCAGATTTTGAGTGAATATCTTGAGCAATATCGTGTTCAGATTTTTTTAGACCTAAAAGGCATTAAAGGCGCGCTCAACAAACTTCGCAAACTCATATGGTCGCATATTAATGTTTATGCGACCAACCGGGTCTTTGCCAGAATTCTTCTAATCGAGGTTCGCAACTATCCCGATTATTATAGAAGTGAAACCTATCAGCGGGTTAAGGAATACAGTGATATTGTTTTGCAAATTATCGAGGAAGGCATTGCCAGCAATGAAATACGAAACGATCTTCCACCGCAGTTACTCAGGCACGGCATTTTAGGCAGCATTGAGCAGCTTTGCTTTTCAGGTATCATTTTCGAGCGGGAAATTGATCCCGACGTTCTCACCGAGCAGCTTTGCGAGTTTATTATCGACGGCATAAAAGGAGAAAAATAATATGGGAGAATGGATGGATGGCTATCTGGAGAAGCTTGCCAAAAGCCGGCAGGAAAATTTGGACGGTGGCTACAACATCTATCTTAGGCAGTAAACGTCTTTTTAAATTCCCCTATTCTCAGCAGGGTAAACGTTGATGACCATAGCTCTAAATAAATCCCAGTTAAGGGATCTTTTGCTTAAAAACTGGATGACCCATGACGCACTTTGGTACGCGGAAGTGGCGTTAAAGTTGGGTATGAAGGAAGCAAGTCCCATGAATCTGAGAGTCTGCCGAAGACTCGGGCAAATCGAATATAAACGGCTGCTGAACGTAGCCAACATTTCACCACCCGCCAATATGGAGCAATTCCAGACTGTGTTTGACATTGGGAGGCAGGTATTCGTACCCGACTTTATGTCTCTTGAAATCGCGTATCCGGACAAAAACCTGCTACAGATTCATGTTCTTGAATGCTTCGCCCACAGAGGAATGGAAAAAGCGGGACAGCTGGCCGAATACGAATGTGGAATTTTTGAGAGGATTTTCGGTTGGTTTGATGCCATGAATTTGAACTATACCGTAGAGCCTGATCTAACGCGCTGTCTAAAATTTAAAGGACGCGATTGCATTGTAACTTTCCGTTTTCAATTTTGACAGCCACAGCTTTTTCTTAACCAGCAAAATAGCAGCTAGCCCACGTTCTGTGATTCTCGGGACAGGACGTCTGTTAAAGGCATATCACCGTAAATCCAAATCGATCATTATGAGGGATGTTATGTCTATCAATCGTTGGCGTTTAGATGGCATGAAAGCTTTGGTAACCGGAGGAACAAAAGGTATCGGATTTGCTGTAGCGGAAGAAATGCTGCGACACGGTGCTGTTGTCAGCATTGTCGCCCGCAATATGGCAGCAGTTGAACGGTGTGTTGCGCTGTGGCAGACCAGAGGCTACAACACCTTTGGAATAGCGGCTGATCTTTCCCGATCCGGCGAACCTAAAAAAACCATTGAAAAAGTAACATCCGAGTGGGGCAGTCTGGATATCTTGGTGAATAATGTTGGCATGAATATCCGGAAAAAAACTGTTGAATTCTCCGCGGACGAATACGATGCTGTTATGAAAACAAATTTACGCTCGACCTTTACCGTGTGTCAGCACGCTTACCCGCTGTTACAAAAGTCGAAAGCGGGATCGGTCGTGAACATCGCATCGGTTGCCGGTTTAACACATCTAAAAACTGGTTCGGTGTATGCTATGAGTAAGGCCGCAATAATTCAACTCACTCGGAATTTGGCGATTGAATGGGCCCCCGACGGCATTAGAGTGAACGCGGTGGCCCCCTGGTACACCCGGACACCACTGGTTGAGCAGCTATTGGAGGACGAAACGTATCTATCGGAGATTATCGACCGCACTCCGCTCGGTCGTATTGCCGAGGCCGAAGAGGTCGCCTCGGTTGTCGCGTTCCTTTGTATGCCGGCAGCATCGTTTGTAACCGGTGAGTGCATCGCCGTGGACGGCGGCTTTATGATTTATGGTTTCTAGATGTTAGGTGTTCGTTAAATCTCATCCTACAGATTGACCTTCTCTCCAAATCTATATATATAATATCGGATACCGTTTAAACTTGATGGGGAAAAATTTTCTAACAGGCATTTTTGATTTTAGGCGTTTCAGGCATGTTAAGGAACCCCTGAATCGCTGTTCATAAGCAAATTAACGGGATCAATCTATTTGGATCCGGCATGTCCGGACCAGGGGGTAAAACTATGTCAGAAACTGATTTATTGAGTGGCAAAAGAGTGCTCGTAGTTGATGATGAGCCGGATATTTTAAGCGTGCTGGAAGAATTACTTGACATGTGTGAAGTCGTAAAAGCGTCTACATTTGATGAAGCTAAAAACCTTTTAAAAACACAGACATTTGATATCGCAATACTGGATATCATGGGAGTCGACGGCTATGGCCTGCTCGAAATCGCAAACCAAAAAAACATACCATCTCTTATGTTGACGGCGCACGCATTCACACCCGATAATCTGGTCAAATCAATCAAAGAAGGTGCGGCGTCATACATCCCCAAGGAGGAAATCACAGAAATTACCTCCTTTTTAGCTGATGTATTGAAATCCAAAAAGGAGGGGAAGAATCCTTGGGAAACCTGGCAAGAAAAGCTGCCGTCATCTTATTTTGAGAGGCGATGGGGCGCGGCATGGAAAGACACCAACAAAGAATTTTGGGAAACTTTCAGGGCCAGCCTCAAGTCCCGAAAATCCAAAAATTAACAGGGCGAAAGTTTCTATTATTGCCTTTTTATTTGGAGTTGGAGCACATAATAAGGGTCCTATCTTGAATACTGCGTTCTGTATTTTTATCTAAAATTTGAGTTGTGGCCGGGTTAAACATTTGTAGGAGCTGCCGATCTGATTTTACAATAGCGCCCTCCTATTGAAGAACCTCAAATTCATCTTCCTCAAATTTCCTTGAAACCACAGAATAAGAATTATGGTCAAAGATATATTTAGCTTCTCTCTTGTGTGCTTGTTGGTTTGGGGACTCACGGCGTTTGCGGATACTGAATCGCAAGAGAATAACCTCACTGAAACCATAAACTATCTTCTTTCTTTTGTGGAAAACTCTGATTGCATATTTATCAGAAACGACAAAGAACACACTGCTGGAGACGCGGTTGTCCATATACGCAGAAAATATGAACATTTCAAAAACAAAATTAGGACACCGGAAGACTTCATTCGTCTGACTGCCACCAAAAGCCTGTTAACTGACAAGCCATATTCCGTGAAGTTAAAAGACGGTCGCATCATATCATCAGAGGTTTGGCTTTTGGAGGCGTTGGAGGCCTACAGAGTTAAACGGAAGTAGAAAGCAGTGACAAGCGATGGATCGATTAATGAATATCAAAGAGCATACAACGACAGCCCATGTCCCGGCGATGTAAAACCCACGGAACTGGTTATTGATGGCAAAAATAAATTCCCCTGGCTTTAATTTTAATATTAGGAAGGCCGAGCTGTCTGATGCGGAATTACTCGTTAAACTTGGGAGACAGTCTTTTTATGAGGCATTTGCTACCCAAACAGAACCGCAAGACATGGAGGTCCATCTGCGGACGGCCTATAATATCAATGCAATTAATGCAGAGCTGAAAAATGATCACTCCCTGTTCATTATCGTTGAAACCGAATCATCACCAGTCGGCTATGCCTATTTACACCCTAAAATCCCTCCCGCCTGCATAACAGACGCTGATCCTATTCAACTGGAACGATTTTACCTGCTTAAAAACTACTATGGCCAGGGAGTCGGGGATGCTTTGATGAAGGCCTGTTTAAAGAAAGCGAAGGCACTTGGCTATCGGTCTGTTTGGTTGAGTTCGTGGGAATTGAACGATCGTGCAAATTCATTTTATAAAAAATGGCGATTTAAAATTGCCGGTCGGCAGAGATTTGCAGTCGGAAGTGACGTTCAGAACGACTATGTTTTTGCTCGTAGACTATAGCCATTTCATACACAGCGTCATAGTAAATTGCGTATTCGCTATTTGAATCCTTGGTTTTAATCGATCCTGTAGGGCTAACCATGCAAAACGCTGTGTATGTATGCAAAAGGATTTATATCGTTCTGCATAGATAGATATTGATCTTGAAGACGAGTTTTTGTCTATCAAAATTGATTTGCTAGGCAGCGTGTTTGAAAAGTCGTTGCGTAAAGGCATTCGCGAACTTGCCCTCAGGGTCATGCTCGTCCACCAATTGTAAAAACCTCGTAAAGTGTTCCTGGTGGATCCGTTCCAGATCGCTTCGATCCAGACTCTCACAGTATTTTCCGAGGTGCGGCCGAGCGCCGCTGGTTTTTATCAATTCTTCGGCGGCTGCATAGAATTCCTCAAAGCCTGCCGAATCGTTGCATACCAGGTCTATCCAGGTGCTGCGACGCTCCCGACCGGCCCCAATTAAAGACCGCTCATGACCGGCCGGTGTAAAACGAACTTCGAACAGGGCATAGGGCAGACCATTGGGGTACAGCTTTTCGTAGAGTTCCCTGAAACGGCGGCACGCGTCAAAGGTCTCCTCGAAGGGCACGGCAAACTCCAACTCCTGGTGCACATGATATATAGTGCGATTAAAGGCTTCACTGCTTTCCAGAATAAGATTTGTTCCTCTTTTAATACTGTGCGTGAGGGATGACACTGCAGGTAAAAGGCCCAAGTAGGCCACAAGATTGCCAAACCATGCCGCTAGTAGAGCGTCAATAGAAATACTTACGAATTCCCGAATAGATCCTAAAAACGACTTTTCCCGGTCCGTATGGTTCCAAGTGTTGATCTGACATTTATCCGTAAAGGGAAAGAAGTACAGACTGAAGTGGTCGTTTTTTTGCAGCAACTCATCGAGGTTGTTCTCAACAAAAGACAGATCGGCTATCTCTGTTCTCTGTTCAACGTTGAAACGGTCGACTCCCTGTACGACCACCTCTGAAATGATGCCTACCGCCCCAATTCCGCCGATGGCTGCCTTGAAGAGATCATCCGCGGGCTCACATTCTAATATTTCTCCTTTTCCGTCTATTAGCTTGAGTTTTACTACCGACTCGCTGACAAATCCCCAATTTTTACCGGTCCCATGTACATCTGTGGACAGAATGCCGGCAATGCTCTGCGCGTCATGGGAAGGTTGAGCGGCGAAGGCCAGCCCTTCGTCGAGTAACGCCCTGATGATGTCTCGTACACGGGTGCCAGCCTTGACTGCGAGCTGTTTTTTTTGCGGGTCTCTCCAGACCACTCCGCTATACCTGTCAAGGGAAATCAGGGTATCGTCAACCAGCACACCGGCGTTGAAGGAATGCCCGGAACCAAATACGCGTAGATTTTTTGAATTTTTTACAAGATCGACAATATCTTGTTCAGTTGTAGGTCGCGCGAACTTTTTGGGCTTGTAACGAAATCGCATCGCCCAATTTTTAAAAACGCCATTTCGAACCCTTCCCTCAAGCCAGACATAGCGCCCCAATGTCAACGCGTTGAGGATTATATTGTAGGTCGTGCCAAGCGCGACCTTGAAATAACTTATGAATTTCATGACTACCCCTCCTATTGTATGAGGTGGAAAGAGAAGAACGGATCGTCGCACATGTGTTCGGATTTATAATTAAAACAATGGAGTTTGTTCATATACCGACCCTAATACATTTTTGTGAAAAATCAACATGCATGGCGAATGCCGTGTCGACGAAGAAAAAGTATGATTTGGATTGCACATCGCAAAGTTTTGCTAT
>JASFJP010000219.1:0-7405 GCA_050121225.1 Desulfobacterales bacterium | reverse complement strand
CCATCGGTTTTCAGCGAGTCATTCAACGCGCGGTGAATCATGCGCGTTCAGCCGAAAAACAGGAAGTAACGGTCAGCGATATACTTGCTTCTATATTCTTAGAAAAAGACTCCCACGCCGAATACTTTCTGGGCGCGGAAGGCGTCACCCGCCTGGATGTGCTGAATTTCATTTCACATAGCGTGTCCAAAACGCCCTATGAGGACAGCCCCGGTAGTTTGACCCAGTCCAATAAGGAGGAGCGCAAGAAAAAAGGCAACCCCCTGGAACTCTTCACCACCAACCTCGTCAAACTTGCCAGAGAAGACAAACTGGACCCCCTTATCGGACGCAGCATCGAAATGGAACGTACCATGCAGGTGCTCTGCCGCCGTCGTAAAAACAATCCGGTTTTTGTAGGTGATCCGGGTGTTGGGAAAACCGCCATGGCGGAGGGATTGGCTCAGAAAATTCAGAAAGGCAATATTCCGGATCTTCTGAAAGACGTCGAAATATTTGCCCTCGACCTTGGTGGCATGCTGGCGGGAACCAAATTTCGGGGTGACTTTGAGCAACGTCTCAAAGGGGTGATTACAGAGTTGAAAAAGAAGCCCAAAGCCGTTTTGTTTATCGATGAGATTCATACGATTGTGGGTGCCGGTGCTACGAGCAGCGGGTCGATGGATGCGTCTAATATACTTAAACCGGTTCTGACCAGCGGCGAAATTCGCTGTATCGGATCCTCTACCTTCGAGGAATACAAAAACCATTTTGAAAAAGATCGGGCCCTGTCACGCCGCTTTGAAAAAATCGAAATATTTGAACCTCCGATCCATGAAACGATTCAGATTTTAAAGGGGCTGCGATCCCGGTATGAGGAACATCACGGCATTGTCTACACTGATCCGGCGCTGAAAGCAGCTGCCGAGCTTTCCGCCAAATTTCTAAATGATCGATTTTTACCCGACAAAGCCATCGACGTGATTGATGAGGCCGGAGCCTTCGTCAGACTTTCCGGAGCCTCTAATCGTAAAAAAATCAATCCCGCAGACATTGAAAAGATTGTGGCCAAGATGGCCCGTATCCCGACCCAGAGCGTATCCACCTCGGATCGGGCTAAGTTGGAAAATCTTGAAGACGGCCTTAAGCGGGTCGTTTTTGGGCAGGATGATGCCATCACGGCTCTGGTTACATCCATTAAACGCTCCCGCGCCGGTTTGGGGACACCCGGCAGACCGGTAGGTTGTTTTTTGTTTACGGGACCGACTGGTGTGGGCAAAACCGAGGTCTCCCGCCAGATTTCAGCCATTCTGGGAGTGGAGTTCATCCGTTTTGATATGAGCGAATACATGGAAAAGCACACCGTCGCCCGTCTGATCGGTGCACCTCCCGGTTACATCGGCTTTGATCAGGGCGGACTTCTTACCGATGGCATCCGTAAACATCCGCATTCGGTTTTGTTGATGGATGAAATAGAAAAGGCTCACCCGGATCTTTTCAATATCTTGCTTCAGGTAATGGACCACGCCACCTTGACCGACAATAACGGCAAGAAAGCGGATTTCCGGAATGTCATTTTAATGATGACATCCAATGCCGGTTCGCGTGAAATGAGCCAACAATCAATCGGTTTTGGTGATGTGCGTAAAGATGCGGCATCCAAAGGCATAAAAGCGATTGAAAAAATGTTCAGCCCCGAGTTTCGGAATCGTCTGGATGAGATTATCACGTTTAATTCTCTCAACCTTGAAATTATGGAAAAGGTGGTGGACAAGTTTATGGCGGAGCTTAACGGGCAACTGGCGGTCAAAAAGATAAAATTGACAATTTCCCCACTAGTCCGAACCTGGCTAGCAGAAAAAGGCCATGATCCAACTTACGGAGCACGTCCCTTGGCCCGGGTCATCCAAACCGAAATCAAAGACGCCTTATCGGATCAGATTCTATTCGGCCGGCTTCATAAAGGCGGTGAGGTATCCATTGACCTGAAAGAGGATAATCTGGTCTTCAGCTATGGTTAAGCTGATAATTGTGGACTTTTGAAATCAGGTTACATCGCTCCGGGGCGAGCCGCATTCCGGAATCAAATGCCCGTTTATCAACTATCTGAAGATCTTTTATTCCCCTCTCCCCATCTGGCAACCAAAGAAGGTCTTCTGGCGATCGGTGGAGATCTAAGCCGGAAACGCCTCCTGCTGGCCTACAGTATCGGCATATTCCCCTGGTATTCAGACGGAGAGCCGATATTGTGGTGGTCGCCAGACCCGCGTCTTGTGTTGTATCCGGATAAGCTTCGCGTGTCCAAATCACTAAAAAAAACAATTCGGAGAGAAATCTTTCATGTCACAATGGATCAAGCGTTCGACCAAGTTATCGCAGAATGCGCTGCGGTGCGGTTGGAGTCCAGCCAAGGCACATGGATTGTGGATGACATGATACATGCCTACCGCAATCTGCATGAGTCGGGATTTGCCCACTCTGTTGAAACCTGGTCGCAGGGCCGCCTGGCGGGTGGGTTGTACGGGGTCTCTCTGGGCAGATGTTTTTTTGGGGAATCCATGTTTACCAGGGTAACCGATGCGTCGAAAGTTGCTTTAGTTACTCTCGCCCACTATCTCAGGATTCACGAGTTTGCATTTATTGACTGTCAGATTGCCACGGCACACTTGAAGCGTTTTGGTGCCAAGGAAATTTCTAGAGCCCGGTATTTAAATGAATTAAAAAATGCCCTGGGCGCACCCACATTGAGAGGCTGTTGGTCATTTAATTAAAAAAAATGCCGTCATCCGCTTGATTCCCGCCTCATCCGACCTCAATCGGTTATACCGGTTGTCATAAATATGTTCCGTTTGGTCCAGATCAACAACAGGCGAAGATATTTTTGTATAATTATCGAAGGTTACAGTAATTTATGACAAACGCTCTAATTACCAATGACAGCTTGACATCAGGAGGGGATGTTGTTTAGAAAGGATCATTTGGATAAAGTCGTTTGTACAACAAGGGGGAATTCTCAGAATGGAAAAAGGTTGTCTATTTTGTCAAATCGCCAATGGAGAAACATCGACCGAAATGTTGTTTGAGAACGAGACTCTCGTCGTTTTTAAGGATATTAACCCTCACGCACCGGTTCATCTTTTAATTGTACCCAAAAAACACATCCGAAGCGTCAATGATCTCACGGAAGACGAAAGCCCCATTTTATCAGAAATGGTCATGACCGCTAAAGTTATGGCCAAGCAATTTTCAGTCAACAAATCCGGATATCGTCTTTTCATCAACGTCGAGCGCGGTGGCGGTCAGGTGATTTTTCATCTACATATGCACCTTATCGGTGGCTGGAAGTAGGTTGCACCTAAAGATGGATATTTCATGGTTTTAAACCGTACAGTACCCGGCGGCGCTTATATCCATATTCCATTCTGCATTCGAAAGTGTCGCTATTGTGATTTTTATTCCACTACCGATCTTTCTCTGAAAGGCGCATTTCTGAATGCATTAGAGCGTGAAATCAAGTTGACCGATCCCAGGTCGCTGAAATTCGACAGCCTTTACATCGGCGGTGGTACACCAACGGTTCTGAATACCGATGATATTTGCCGAGTTGTTGAGATTGCTGGCCGCTATTTTAATATTCTACCGGATGCTGAATTGACGTTGGAAGTCAACCCGGGCACTGTTACTCTTGATAAATTTAGACGCTACAAGAAAATCGGCATCAACCGTCTAAACATCGGCGTACAGTCATTCAATGATAGCTACCTTCAATTTCTTGACAGGATCCACACGGCATCCGAAGCGATGGATTGCGTGCAGTGGGCGCGCCAAGCCGGTTTTGATAATGTCGGGCTTGATTTGATTTACGGGATTCCCGGGCAGGATTTGGCCGGGTGGCGACGTGATTTAATCCAGACGGTGGACATAGCACCGGAACATATCTCATGTTACATGCTTACGTGTGAGGGCGGGACTCCTTTGGCACAGGATGTGAGAAAGGGGAGGGCACTAATGCCGCTCGATGACCTGCTATCTGAATTGCTCTATAGCACGGCAGCGTTTTTAACTGCGAACGGGTTTTCACACTATGAAATTTCAAATTTTGTCCGCAAAACTGAAGACGAATCCAAGAGTTTAGTATCCAGGCACAACCAAAAGTATTGGTCCTTTGCACCGTACATCGGCCTTGGCCCCGCAGCTCATTCTTTCATCGAACCAATGCGTTACTGGAACACCTCCGATATCAATACGTACATCAGTGAAACCGAAGCCGGCCGTTTGCCTTTAGCAGAAGAGGAAACGTTAACTACCGAGCAACTCATCATAGAAAGCATATATTTGGGACTGCGCAAGATATCTGGAATCGACCTGCTATGGTTTAATCTCAGATATGGGCTAGATTTTCATTCAACCTTTAAGCAAGTCATTGAAGAATTAACCGCGGGAGGCTTGATAACTATTTCCGAAACTCACTGTGCCCTTTCTCATAAGGGCTTGGCGATGCTTGACAGCGTTGCCGCTATGTTTACCAATCAGGAATTCGGAGCGCTATCCCCTCCGAATGATAGCTGATGGAAGATCCGCCGAGACCTAAGATTCATGAGGATATTAAACCATAAAAATCTTTGATCACAAAAGCACAAAGGATGGAAAGCATGAGAAAGGAGGTTTTCTTTCGTGTTTTCATAATTTCGCGGTCTCGTGATTTACCCTTATCCTTTACGCAGTTTGCGTACATCCCCCACGCGCAGTGTCACGTTTTTAGAGTCAAAATATTCGATTAAGGGGATCACATATTTGCGGGAAGCGCCGGTCATTTCCTTAAACTGAGGCGTCGTGATTTCACCATGGGTTGCCAAAAACGCCACCAGGCGGTCTTTCAAATCAGCCACAGCGTCCGCGTGAAAATAAAGATCATCTTTGGTTTTTATCATGCAGCCTTCCTCAACCAGGTGCAGGAGAACATCTTTGGCGCGGTTGGCATCAATTTTCAGAGATTTTGATATCTCCCTGAAATAGGGGGGTTGCAGGCCGCTCTTTTGATAGCTATCGATAATTTTGTCACGAATATCTGCCTGATCCTGACCCAACAACACCTTGTGATCTTTCAGGTGAACCCTGTTCTCTTCCTGAAAAATTTCCTTGTTTTTAATCATCTGGTTAAGGACTTGATTAAAGAGTTTTGAATCGGTTAGTTGAGGAAACTTAGATTTGAGCTCTTCTTTGGGCATGCCTGCTTTGAGCGGATTGGCCTTATGATATGCACCGAGGTGCTCAACCGTATTATTCTTTATCTTGTCAAACGAACGCTGATGAATGTAAATGCGCTGCTCCTTATCTGATTGAAAAATCTTTTTTTTAGACAATAGGTTCTGCAATAGCTTATCCAGCTGCTTGTCTGTTAAGTTCGTCATGATTTTCAGATGAGAAAATGAAACACCGCGGTATCCCGACTGCTCAATATGAAAGGTGATAATGGATTCATCATCGTCGTCGACGAGACTTCGTAAACCTTTGACGACATCTTGCCTCAAGCGTTTGTGTTTGTGAGGAATGGGATTCAATACCTGCCCGCCGCCGATGGTTCGAACGGGTGAATAGCTGCGGACCACAAAGAAATCATCCTTTACGATCGCTACCGCAGAATCTAGTCGCAGTTGCGCCACTGCTGTCTGGCCGGGGCCCAGCTCCTGCTCGTCGAGTAATACCAAATGACCCAGAACTTCACCGGTTCCGGTGTGAAACCTAACCAGGGTTCTGTTTTTGAGAGGCCTTTTATTACTGGCCAGATAGTGGAAGTTGACATCCGCCATATAGCTGGTCATAAGTGCATTCGGACTGGATAAGACTTCACCGCGTTTAACCGCGGATCTGTCCAGGCCCTGGAAATTGATCGCCGTTCGCATGCCGGTGCTTGCCTCATTGGCGCTTTGATTGTGAACCTGAATTCCGCGGACCTTAGATGTTATACCGGTAGGGTACACCATAATTGTGTCGCCGACTTTTACCTTGCCGGAGACCAGTGTTCCGGTAATTACGGTACCAAAGCCTTTCATGGTAAACACCCGATCAATCGGTAAACGAAACAACGTGGAAGGTAACCGTTCCGGAAGGTTTCGGGCGATCTCATCAAGGGCAGAGATAAACTCGGGTATTCCCTGGCCGGAAGCAGATGACACGGGAATGATGGGTGAATTTTCCAAGAATGTTCCTTGACTGAATTCTCGGATATCTTCCAGCGCCAGCTCCAACCACTCGTCATCTACCAAATCGATTTTGGTCATGACCACCAGACCGTGTTGTACACCCAATAGCGAGCAGATTTCCATGTGTTCTCTTGTCTGCGGCATCACACCTTCATCGGCTGCGATGACCATGGCCACGATATCAATTCCAGTCGCACCGGCGACCATGTTTTTAACAAATTTTTCATGACCGGGGACATCGACAATCCCGAGATGCTGCCCACTCGGTAGATCTAACGAAGCAAACCCAAGTTCAATCGTAATACCGCGTTCTTTTTCCTCTTTTAAGCGATCGGTATCGATTCCCGTAAGCGCCCTGATAAGGCTGGTCTTGCCGTGATCGATGTGGCCGGCAGTGCCGAGAATGATCTGTTTCACGTAAATTGCTCCTGTTAAATGTTAGCTTTACGAGGCGGATTTGCACAGATGTTCACGGATTTTTTCTAAAGGTTGGGATTTTACTATCACAAGCAAAAATATATCTGAGTAATCCCTGTTCACCTGCCCGCCATCGCGAGTCGCTTAGGCGAAACGGACGGGTCCGTGTCCCTGGTACCTCATAAAGAGAATCATTTCAGATTATTTATTTCGCCGCTGACGTAGATATTCCGCAAAATATGCCAAGCCCACCATGATAATTGCCAGGCCAATAACATAGGCCAAATGAATCCTGCCATAGAACATCCGTGTAATGACGACAGCCAAACCGGCACCGATGAGCGCTCTAATGATAAAAATCTGGAATTGATTCAATTTGATGTCCTTTCCAGCGTTGAACCCTAAATAATTATATGAGATTCAAACAACCGTCAATACCCAGTTTCTTCTTGAAATCTAAGGCCTAATTTGTTATCTAATCACCCTTTAAGGTAAACGCGGGTTGGTGGCTGCATTCTATAAACACCTCCTGCATTCTGGATTTCGAATACAAGTTATGGTGGGTGTAGCTCAGGTGGTAGAGCACCGGGTTGTGGCCCCGGTTGTCGTGGGTTCAAGTCCCATCACTCACCCCATAAACAATATTGGAAATTGAAAAGCGGCCAATTTTCAATATTCTTTTTATGCGCCCGTAGCTCAGCTGGATAGAGCGCCGGACTTCGAATCCGTAGGCCGCAGGTTCGAATCCTGCCGGGCGTACCAGTAATAATAAAAGGCACTTACGAGCTAATCATAAGTGCCTTTTT
>JASFJP010000218.1:0-7407 GCA_050121225.1 Desulfobacterales bacterium | reverse complement strand
AAGATTTATTCCGGCAGGCAGAGTGAGCAGCATGGTTTCGATCGTAAGTCCTACCAGTGATCCCACCGGAGCAATTTTGCGAATGAGGCCATAAAATCCGAAACTCAATGCCAGAGTTAACGCGATCCATGGGAATTCGCCGTAGTATAAGGTAAGATACACTACGCCGCTTGCCGCCAACAGGACCGCCACAAGTTGCGGCTTTCGCAAGCGCTCCCGCAGGAAAATCATGCCGAGAACAACATTCACCAGGGGATTAATATAATATCCTAGACTGCCCTGAAGGAGGAATTCATGGTTTACCGCCCAAACGTAGAGAAACCAGTTGCCACCGACGAATATCGCGGTCATTAGTAGGATTAAAAGTATCCTACAATTCTTTAAAACACCAACAAATTCATCCCACTTCCGTTGGAGCACGATCAGGGGCAGTAGAAATAAAAAGGACCACACCACTCGGTGCATAATTATTTCCATTGCGGGAACCGATCCCAGGGCCTTCCAATACACTGGACTCAATCCCCAAATCAAAAAGGCCAGCCCGGCATATATGACCCCATATACAGATTCCGATCGCGGGTTCGTAGTTGGTTCAGCACCCATCGTCACTCACATCCGACTACCTGAAGCTTAAATTTTTCTGGCTCTTGGCATTAGCAATCCGGTACCATACGCTAGACCCGGATACACGTCAATTCACTTTTCCCGCAGACAGCTGGCAGTTCTAGTCATGATTCCATTCGTGTGAAACTTCGTGAATTTTAAGGTCATTTAGATTGTAATGAATGGTTGGTGGGAGTGGCTTTCATCCAAGATAACCCGGCTATTCGCGGTTAAAAACCGCTCCCACAATCCAAAAACAGCCAATACAAAACTAAAAGTTTCTTTTTTGATCAGACTGAACGTTTGCGGCCAGAGCCAGCGCTTATATGAAACTGCAAAGTTTCATTTTCGATCAGACTGGCCGCCCTCCGGAGGCGGATAAACTTTTCAGGCCAGCATCTGGGCTGACCCGACATCCTGTTTGACTTTAATTTTCGATTCCTTTATCTATTCAGAACGACATAAATCAGTGCGCATGCATATACAGCTTGGTGCATGTTTCAAACTTTGCGGTAGCATAAATCAAGGATTCAAAGGGAGATTACACAATTTATTATGACGCTGTGAAAAAATAAGAATGATTCAAATTCAGCTCTCATCTTAATGTAGATGCCATTTCGCAAAATGGATAGGGTTAGCCAATAAAAGGAGCAAAGCATGACAAATCAAGGTACACTTTCCGGTATCACGGTTATCGATCTCTCCCGTTTACTCCCGGGTCCTTACTGCTCCATGATATTAGCGGATCATGGAGCACGAGTGATCGCCATTGAAGACAGACGATTTCTTGCCGATGGTCTATTCTTCAATATAGTCAATAGAAATAAAGAACACATGTCGTTGAATCTTAAAACAGACGAGGGCAAGGAGATCTTTTTCCGCCTGGTACAGACCGCCGATGTTCTTCTCGAAGGATTCCGTCCCGGCGTCGTCAATCGGTTGGGTGTTGATTATGATTCGGTTCGCAAAGTAAATTCACAGATCATCTATTGCTCCATTACCGGTTATGGTCAGAATGGACCCTATCGCGATCGCGTCGGCCACGATGTGAATTATCTGAGCAATGCCGGCGTTTTAAATTTAATCGGCGAACCGGATCGTCCTCCTTCAATTCCCGGTGTTCAAATTGCTGATATTGCCGGCGGGGGCATGAATGCCGCTATCGGAATACTTCTGGCGCTGTTTGCGCGAGAAAAAACCGGCAAGGGGCAATACATCGATATTTCAATGACGGACGGGATGGTTGCCTTTCTTCCTGCCGTGATGTTTTTCCAACAGTTAACCGGCCAGGAACCCCGACGCGCAAATGATATGCTGTCTCATAGATATGCCTGCTACAACACGTACGAAACTGCCGATGGCGAATACATTTCCATCGGGGCGGTAGAGAATCGATTCTGGAAGAAACTATGTGAGGTTCTCGAGGTTCCTCAGTATGCCGAGCTACAGTATGATGATCAGCATCGCCTAAAAATTATCGATTATATGCGGGAAACCTTTAAGAAAAAAAACCTGGATGATTGGGAAGCTAAGCTCGGGGATTTAGATATCTGCTGGGGCCGGGTTCAATCCCTAAAAGAAATGCTGACCGATCCCCTCTTTCTCGAAAGAGAAATGGTCCTTGATATCAAGGACAAAAATGGAAAATCATCAAAAACGATTGGGGTGCCTGTCAAACTCAGCGAAACTCCGGGATCGGTTCGCACCCCACCCGTGGAATTTGGAGAGAGTACCGCTGCAATACTTAAGGAAATTGGCTATTCAGAAGACGATGTTAAGCGTCTTGCCGACAAGAAGGTAGTATAACTTGAAAATCGTCTATACCATCGATTTTAGTGTGGCCAATTCCAGTTGATCACCTGCATCCTCCGCCCTGTCTGAAACTTCCACAATGCTGTCCAGGCAGAGTTTCAGGTGTATTTTCTGGCTGAAATCCAAAGGCGATGTAAAAATTTCCTTGGTCAGATCCCACTCGATCTTGTCCACCCTTGATTCTTGAAGACCGATCTCCTTGGTGTGCTCCCGCACGGTTTCTATTTTACATTCTCCCTTGAAGTAGCATAGTACTGCTAACTTAAGGTGATCGATGATACCCAACGACCCACGCACAACCGCAATAAATTGTGGCCGCATATCTTCCGGGACAATCGGGCGTTGATTCAGAAAAAAATCGCAACTGGCCTCTCCCGCATTGGCGACTTTATCGATGCTTTCAACCAGCTTATAAATATCTTCTCGAAGTAAGGGCAAATAGGCTCCGGAATAAAGTTTGTCACGAATGCTGTAACGGATGATATCAGCTTCCGATTCGATACTTCTTACTTTTCGGGCTGAGACCTTCGCTTCACTGATGTTATTCTCAAGATACGATTCAATGGTCTTGATTCCGGTCTTCAGAGACTCTTCAGCACTGTCAAGATGTTTCAATATCAGCTCGATTACCTCTTTTTCCTTTTTAAACAGCATCATAAGCGCTCCTTTGGGCCTGAAACTCAAGACTAGATTTTCTATCGAGTCAAGCTGCCTCTAACACAGGGTATCCCTTTTTACAAGATGATACCCGCTATTGAGTATAACGTTATCTTCCGCCCATCAATTCAAAACATGTCTAATGGTTTTGTATAAAATATAGGAAAATGCTCCCGCCAACATTGGCGTTAATGCCCAGCCGATAAGAATAGTCAGTAACGTCTTTTTGCTGATTGTTCTGGCACCTTTTACTAGGCCGACACCCACGACGGCACCCACAATAGCAGAAGACGTGGAAACCGGAATACCTAAAAAAGAAAACAGGTGCATTCCGAATGCCGACGATACTTGTGCAACAAACGCCGCCGGGATGTCAAGGCGAGTGATTCCCTTACCAACCGTATCAGAGACTTTTTTACCATAGGTTAACGCCCCCACGGCAATGCTTACGCCGCCGATAGCCAGTAGAAACTTTGGGGGAAGTAATTCGAGATTGGCAATGGGACCGACAGCATTACCGGCATTGTTGGCTCCCATTGAATAGGCAACATAACACGCAGATAAAATAGCCAACCACCCCAAACCATGTTGGAAAAGCAGTGCGCTGGTTTCCAATCTTTGCAAAAACAGTCGAAATAAATGCATCAAACCGAATGCAAGCACCAAAACCAGTACGGGGCAGATTATCCAGCTTTCAACAATCAAAATGCACTTGGAAAAATCTATCTCAGCACCAACGGCAAGGCCAATCCCGAAAACCCCACCCACAATCGCCTGGGAGGTGGATGTGGGAATTCTGAAAAATGTCGCCAGGGTCACGAAAAATCCGGAGCATATCAAGGCAACGCAAACGGCGAGGTAGTTCAAATCCGTCTTTACGATCCCCTTTCCAATTGTTTTCATGACGTGCTGCCCTTGGAAGACGGCTCCCACAATGGCAAACACGGCGACCAAAATCGCAGCATTTCTAAAGGAAATCAGTCCGCATCCAACCGTCGTTCCGATGCAGTTGGCCGTGTCATTTGCCCCGATATTCCAACCAACGTATGTACCGGCACTCAGTAAAAAAATAAAAATCAGCTCGATAAAAACCTCACCTCGTTTCCCAGCTATCGATCTAACCAACTGGCGGCAAAACAACCTAAATAGTGCATGAGCAACGCTAACATACTATAAAAGGTTCACTTAATCGTACCACCGCGCGTTTCCTTCCACCAGGTCCTTAAATCGTTCGCGAATCTTCGCATCCACTTCGGAAGAAAAAACCGACGGGTTATCATGGGTCAATATTTTTTTGGCCTCAACCATTGCTCTGGCATGGGCATCGGGTTTTCCCATTTCCTCCCAGGTGCCACGCATGTCGCGGGTTGCTATTTGGGGCAATACCGCCTCTGTCCGCATACGGTCAAATGTATCCGCCTCTTCCATATAGGAACCGCCGGGCCCCACGCTAGCAATCAGATCGAGGCTAAGATCCTCGACACTAAATTTAAAACCCCGATGGATGCGCTTGAGCATTAAGGCGATTTCATTATCAATGACCGCTTTGGCAAAATCAAAGGTCAGTAGACTGCTTAATAGACCTCCCATATTGAACATATCTGCCCCACCAAGCAGCGCCGCTGCGGCGCCCATGGCTGTCTCATACCCCGATTGGGCATCATTCAGGTGGGCACTGGTCAAACCGACATAGCCGCCGGAAGGAACGTTGTAAAACCGCGCTATTTGGCTATGTGCCATCTGCAGAATCCCCGTTTCGATTCCCCCCGGAGCGTAACTACCCGTGCGCATATCCGCCACGGTAGACAACACCGCATAGATCAGTGGTGTTCCGGATTGGACCATCTGCATCAGTATGCTCAACGCCAGAAACTCGGCGTTCCCGACTGCCAATGTCCCGAGCAGACTCATCGGTGCGGTCATGCCGGCGTTGGGGGCAATCGTACAATACACGGGGAGTTGTTCTTCACACAAATAAATCAACTCTGCGGTTATTTCTGTGTCCATGGTCAATGGCGATACAACCGGGCAGCAGTGATGGTTAATTAAGGGTCGCTCTCGGTAAGCCTCTTTACTACCGGCGATAAGCACCCCCAGTTCAAGTACCTGCAGCAATTCTGCCATATTCGGGGTATTGCTTCGCACCGGCTTAAGACAGTTTTTCAATGCCGGATAAAAGCGTGCCAGGCTAAGCTGCCCCTCGGGTACATCATCTGCAAGTGTCGATATGGAGAAAACATCATACCCCGGCAGTTCATTGATCAAAAAAGCGATATTGGCAATATCGGTGGATGTCGCGCGCCGTTCTTGGCCGGATTCAGGATCAAGGATATTGGGAGCCGAACTCGCAGTGACGATAACCGGCCTATCCTTCGGAATTGTCAGATCAAATTTGGGATCTCTGCCTTTAAAAAAAAACGTTGGAACAAACGCTTGACGATAGGTCTCCACAATCCGGCGTGGAAATTTTACTACTTGATTACCTGATGTTACCTCACAGCCATGCGCCGTAAAGATATCGCGCGCTTTGGGGTTTCGCACCAAAACGCCGACATTTTCTAGAATCTCCAAAGATGCCTCGTGGACCTGTTCAACCTCATTTTGGGTAAGAAAAGCTGAAAACTGCATTTGCTTTGGACCTCCAAGTATTCATGTCTCCTATGGACACCTTCGACAAAAACGAAGGTAACGATAGAAAACCTGCTTATTTGAGGGCTTAAACCTTAGTTGCGCGAAATAGGCAAGAAATTTTTCGTTGCAACCCTTAAAAACATCCAGCATTATACATTCAAAACAAAAACAGTTGCACGGATGTATCAGTTGGTCTCCTTCGCCAGATGCGTAACAATGAACAAAACACAAAAACGAGCAAATGAATGTATCCGTTGTTGAAATAGGAATCATCAGTTTGGTCGGGATTCTCATGGGTGCAATGGGAGCCATTATCGGCAGTACCCTCCTGGTTCTCGTTCCAATGCTAAGTTTTATGGGGTTACCCATACAGACAGCTATTGGGACTGCAAAAATCTCCGTTGTGGGTCGCGAAGTCGTACCCGCTATCTATTTTCAGAGGCACAAGCTGGTGACATTGAAACTTACAGTGCCCTTCAGTACTGCAGCAATAATTGCCTCATACTTAGGATCGATTATCGCGGTATCGCTTCAAGCCCACCTACTGGAGAAGATTGTCGCTGTGTGTATGATCAGTATTTCGTTGATCATACTATTCAATCCAAGTGTAGGTCTGAAAGAAAAAGATACAAAGAGGACGTTAGTGCATGCCTCTATTTCGGCGCTGCTTGGAGCGTTTGTCGGAATTTATGCCGGAATTTTCGGCGGCGGTGCGAACGTATTTATCATCTTCGGATTTATTTTTATCTTCGGCAACACCTTTTTGCAAGCTACCGCGAATTCAAAGCTGCCGAATTTACTGATTACAGCCGCATCGCTGCCCCTGTTTATCACTAATGACTTCGTCAACTGGCCGATTGCCATTCCACTTACAATCAGCACCGCAATCGGATCCTACTTCGGCGCTAAGCTGGCGATTGACCAGGGCAACAAATTTATCAGAGGTCTTTTTGTGGGACTCGTTATCGTGCTTGCGATTAGATATTTAATTTAAGTTGTTAGTGTGTTAATAAAGTTTAATAATGGTTTAGGCCAATCGGATAACAAGAAGTTATAGTATATGAACCTCAACCAGTTAAAAATCTTTTATTTTGCAGCCAAGAGGGGCAACCTCAGTGCGGCAGCCCAGGAACTCTATATTACCCAGCCGGCGGTCACCAAAGGAATCCAACGTTTGCAGGAATTTTACGAAATGAAGTTTGTCGACCACATCGGCAAAAAGCTGGTGCTCACCGACGCCGGTGCCGTGCTTTATGATATCGCCGAAAAAATTTTTGAATTGGACCGGCACGCGGAAGAAAGCATCCGCGATTTTCAGCAGCGTAAAAGAGGACATATTCGCATACTATCCAGTGAAAGCTTCGGTGATTATTATTTGCCCCGCATCATTATTCCGTTTAGTAAAAAGCATCCTTTGGTGCGGATTTCAATGAGCATTTTACCTACCGAACAGGTCGTAGAAAATACCACGGCCCTGAACAGTGATCTTGGTTTTATTTCTTATCCGATTGAACATAAAAAATTAGTGGTAAAGGGAGTTCTGGAAGACCAACTGATGATCATAGCTCCCCCAGAACACCCTCTGACCCTCAAAAAGGTACTTGAACCCCAGGATCTGAGGGATGAATTGATGGTCATGCACGAGACAGGGTCGGCTCCCCGAAGAGCTATCGAGGACTATATCCGCAGAAATAATATTCCCGT
>JASFJP010000217.1:0-7421 GCA_050121225.1 Desulfobacterales bacterium | reverse complement strand
CCTACCGGCCGGCACGATCACCGAGCGTGATACTTATGACATCGTGCCGTTTCCCAACTTTTTATCGGTATTCGAAAAGGTGTCGGTGACAACTTTAAAAGATCTGCTGGAAAACGCCGTTTCGCGTATCGACACGGTTGGGAATCCTGCGGGTTCGGGTACCGGCCGCTTTGCGCAGGTCGCGGGTTTCTCCTTCGAATACAACCCATCCAGGCAGGCCTTAGAGATAGACAATAACGGGAACATCGTTACTCCTGGAGAAAGAGTCACGAGGCTGATTCTCGATGACGAAACAATATTAATCGATGATGGGAGTATTGTTGTTGATCCAAGCTACAGCTTGGCTATTGCCACGATCGATTTTTTAGCCCGAGGCGGCGATCAGTACCCTTTTGGTGATTTGCCCTTTACCAACCTTTACATCACTTATCAGGAGGCTTTGAGCCATTACATACGGCAGGGTCTCGGCGGTGTGATCACAGCGGTTGACTATCCAGAAGGCGGCAAAGGTCGCATTGCAAAGCTGCCGGATACCAAAGGCTCGTAAATACCATCGGAATTCGTCTCAATGGGTGCTGCTTGTGATGACATTGATGAAACGATTTTTAAAAAAGCGAAAGATCTAATAGATGTTTAAAACGTCAGATTCAAAAGACTTAATCCGTTCTCGAAACAGATTAATTGTTTTGCTGAGCCTTTTGACGTTTTCAAATATCGCCTGTTTTACCATCATTACCTCTTTCACCAAGAGTAATTTTCTCAATGCCATCGCGAGCTCAACATATTTCATCAATATCTACAACCAGAAACCGTATTTTTTGCTTTACGGCCTTACCGGCATCAGCTTTGTCATTTACAGTTGCATTTACTATATCTATGGAAGCAAGGTGAGCTTCGAGCGTCGCATCAAGCATGAAATGCTTGCAATGCTGACTGCCTCGCTTGTTCTTTACTGCATACCACAGGTTTTGCCGGGCATTCATAAAAATTTTCTGCCGGCTATGTGTTATTTCGTTGTTATCGATATTTTCGACGAATTAATCATTGTTCAAACCTGGTCCCTGATAAACTACTGCATCAATATCCGGGAATCGAAACGGTATCAGTATGTATTTCTTTTGTCGGGCAGTATGGGGGCACTGATATCAGGCTATCTTATCATTGAACAGGTGCCCAGCGGAAATCAGCTGATCTTTCTTTTGATGACAGCCTCATTTTCTGCTGTCAGTTACGCTATCATCAGTTATATTTTCCATGATTACCGTTACCGTATCAACGTCAGTATCTCTGCCACAAAAGAGAGCCTTAAGACCCTCCTTTCATCTCAGAAGAGATATAAAATCATTAGATCCATTGTCCAGATTGTCATATTAATCGGGGTTTTCAACCTTTTGTTCAAGGTGCTTTTTGATGTACAGATCAATGCGCATTATCCGACGCAGAGTTCATACACTGCAGCGGCACCCATCGAGACCGCAAGCCTCACCGATGACACATCCGGCAAAAATCACAAAGCGACGGACCCGAAAACCACATTTATCGGCCGCTACAAGGCAAGCATCAGTGTGGTTCAGGTTCTTCTGCAGCTGTTGTTTGTCTACTTTTTTGCCAAATTGTGGTTTAACGGCAAAGTCCTTTATGCTTATCCGCTATTGTTGATTCCAAATCTGCTCTTCATCATAGGTCTATACCTTCTCAAGCCGGCTGGGTACCAAACGCTTGTATTCTGGGGAACAATTTGCGCCTGCGCAATCAACGACTTGCTGAAGAGAGTGATATTCGATTCATCCTACCAGTTGCTCATGTTTTCGATCCCGGAAAGGCTGTGCAACGCCATCCGCATGTATTCCAAGCTGTTTTTCAAACCTGTGTTCGTTATCGGTGTCTGCGCCTTCTTTTTGATCATTCCCAAACTTGACAATCCAATGGTCGTCTACACGCTTTTGATCATAGTCTTCTTGGCAGCGATACTCCCGATCATTTCTAGGATTCCGATAAGATACGTATTGTCTTTGAGAGAGAGCATTCAGCGGCGAAACAGGCTAGAAGGTGTACGCGAATCTCTGATAAGCTACCAGTCGAATTTAATTTTAGATCAGTACAAAATTGCACGTGAGCATCACAACGATATGTTCAACTATCTATATTTATTGAATTTAATCCGAAACAGCTATACTTCTGAGCTTGATGAAGTCCTTAAAGACTTGATTAAACATGAAAATAGGAATGTGAGATTTGAAACCGTTTCCGTCATCAATCAAGTAGAGGCAATCCACCTGGTTGGTGACTTGGAACAAATGTGTCAAAGAGAAGAAGATACACAGGTCAAAGGGATGTGCCTGCAGGTAATCGCTGCTTGGGGCCCTGCAAATGGACAACGCATTTACCAATACTTAGTAGCGGATGATTCAATTGATAATTTGAAATACAACCTGACAATCGTTCACCGCTGGGGTTCCGATGAGCTGCAAAAAAAAGCCGAAAGGAAGATTGGACGACTCTTGAAATCCGAGGATGACGGCGAGGTATTGGCAGGCATCTGGCTGGTAGGCGAATTGAAGCTTACATCGTTTAAAGACGAGATTCAACCACATTTCAGTAAACACAGCGACGAGGCGTTTGACACGATGCTTGAAGCGCTTTCAAAAATGGATGACCTCGATCTCTTTGTAAAGTATCTCGAAAATGTTGGATTTGACAACATCCGTAACTATGCATCTTTGAACAAACACCTGGCGCGATTCGAAGACAGGGCGTTTGATGTTATATTTGATATGCTGATATTCATGACACGCTCCAAATCCTTTATGGATCTCGAGAAGTGTTTGCGAACCCTGCGGTTTCTTCCTTCACAAGACGCAGTGGATTTTTTGGTGGACACTCTATTTCGCTTTCCTAACCCCCATGTCAAGAGGGAAGCACTGCTATGCATCAACAGGTTTAGAAAAGCTGACGAAAACCTTGACTTTGATGACCTTGTAGAAAGGCTGCCTGACGAAATTGACAAATGCCGCGATCTTTGCACAGACTATGAGGTCATTGCTTCGACAAGACCCGATAGCCTGTTGCTGTTGGAATTGGCCCGAAAAATTGAAACCCAAGTATGGATGATCTTCCAAATCCTGGATCTTCTGAATCCGGAATTGAAGGTAATGGATTCTTTTTTTCGTATCAAGTGGTATTCCTACAAAAAAGAGAACGTGGGCCACACTAAAGCCAAATCCATAGAATACCTTGATGCCATCATTAAACACGAAAATACCGGTATTCTGCAACTCCTCGAGTCGATTCGATTTGATGATGGGCTTTTTTCTGGAGCGGTCATGCCCGCCGGTTCTTTGAAAAACGTCGAAGATGTTTATGAAAGGATATTTCAAGGACAGGATTACTGGCTAAAGTTATCCGCTGTTTGGGGAATGCCCCGGACAATAAGAGGACGATTTAAGAAATTTTTGTTGGAGGTTGAAGCAATGATGCCCCTGATGGAGAAGTTTCATCTCATTAAAGATTCGCCGATGCTGAAGGGACTCTCAATGATGGAACTCATGATGTTTGCCGAATTTATGGAGATCGTAGACTTTCGTGCGGCAGACTATGTGTTTAAAATCGGAGACCCCGCCAATGCACTTTACAGAATTCTGGAAGGAAAAGTGGAGCTTTTGGACGAAGATAAAAAGCGTGTTGATCTTCTTGAAGCGCCGTTTGGGATTGGATTTGGTTTTATAATACGCAAATCGGTCAGAAGATACGCCTTGAAATGTATCGAGGATTGCCGCATGATAAAAATATCGAGTGATGATTTCAACGAAATACTGGAATTGAACCCACGGGTTTACAAAAACATCTTTGAAATACTACTGTCGATGGTGGATAAAGATGTTTACAGAATGTGATGTAAAAAAAAATATACACCACGTATCCAAAACACTTCACAACAGGCTTCCTGCCTTAGAGCTAAGTTAACGTAAGTACCTGACATATAATTATAAATAGGAGTGATCTCAAGCTTGCATGCTTTTTGCAATTTGCAGAATAGGACGGCTGTGAGATGCCTTTTAGGCATTTGTTTGCGTTTTTCTCCATCGCTGCAGGAGCGGTATCAGGTGGCAATATCTTAACCCATAAATCACTTGTACCCAGTATCGTAATACCGACCAACCTGATAGTAATCCAGTGAAAAAAGCCAACGCAACAAATTATATCATATTTCTCGGAGTGTTAATGGACAGTTTGGACATCATAGGCCTCATCATTGCCATAGCGGTGATCGTACACATGCTTTCATATTGATAAAGGACATTACCTATTTCATCCATCTAAAAAGCCTAAATAATATTTTATTCAATGAATGACAGTTGAGTTCAGTAACTCAAAAAATGGTTAACGTCTCAAGCACGGATAACAATGAATTACGCTGACAAATTTATTCCAAACACAATCAACCAAGCTATTATTCTCCTTGTATCTTATCTGTCAGCAACGGATAAGAAAAAAATTACAAATTTAACTGAAGATGATTTGTCAGATCTTAATTTCTCACTGGGATGGTTTATACAAAACGAATTTAAATTGATTACCAATGATCCTTTGATGGAATCTTGCCGAAACACATCCGGAGGGAATTCCGTTCATGCAGCCGAGGCGTCCGGTATTATCATAAGAGAGCTATGGAAAAGGCTGCGGGAACTGCATCAGCCGAGGTTATTTGGATAGGGCTGAAAATCACACGTATCCCTAAATTCGACGACTAAGGGTTACATCAAGGTGTAGCCCTTAACTTATTTGAAGCTGGAATGCTAAACGCTGTGTCTGGATGAGCAATAATTTAGGTCTTTTTGAGGTAACCGAATGATTAACAAAGAGCAGAAGTCAGGAAACAATGGACTCAGAATTCTATCACTGACAGCAATAGAAGAGATCCTTGACGATCATATGCATTGGCTGGAATCGGATCGGAGGATGGGAATGCGCGCGGATTTGAGTCGAGCGAACTTGCGCGGTGTAAACCTTGAAAACAGAAATCTTAGATTGGCAGACCTATCGTTTTCCAATCTCGAAAAAGCTAACCTTATCAACACCAATCTAGTACAGGCTGATCTTAGTAGAGCAAGACTCACCGCTGCCGATCTGCATGACGCCAAATTGCAGAAAGCAAACTTATTTTCCTCAAACCTGGAACGGGCTCGGCTATCCTGGGCGAACCTTAAAAATGCAGATCTTTCTTACGCTAAACTCAAAGAAGCTAATCTTATAAAGGCAAATTTGAAAGGCGCCCGCCTGGCAAATACCGATTTTGACAATACCAACGTTCGCTCCGTTAAATATAGCCGCTGGGGAGAATATACCGGGATCCGCGTTGCTGTCTGCAACGGCAATCCGCTGTTTCGCAGATTTGCTCAAGACCAGGATCTTATTGAACAATTCAGAAATTCCTTCTGGCGTACACCGATTTATTTTTTATGGCTGATTTTAGCGGATTGCGGAAGGTCCTTGCTGCTATGGTCAACATGGTCGGCGTTTTTTGCGATCCTTTTTGGTTTAAAATTTTTCAACCTAGGACCAAAAGCATTTTCAATAGCGCACTTGCCGTGGACTAAAAGCAGCATGATTTACTATAGTGTCGTCACCTTTACCACCTTGGGTTTTGGCGACATAGTCCCCAAGACTCCTGAAGCCGCTTGGTGGGTAATGGCCGAAGTCGTCTTAGGATATATTATGCTGGGTGGCCTGATTTCTATCTTCGCTACCAAACTGTCCCGTCGAAGTTGAGGTGTATGAGCAAAAAGGATCAGTTCATTACCGGCTGCATTTTCCACAGTTCTTTTTGCAGTTCTTATCCGAGCAATTACATTTTTTGCAATAATCTATGCTCTCCGTTTGTATCCGGGACGTAGTTTCTTCTGGAGGCAAATAGTAAGGTATCATTTTCCTGCTTTTGGTGAATCGAAAATAATCTTCTGACTTAGTTACGTATTTTACAACATCTTCGACTTCCTTGAACAAACCAGTAGGGATATTTTTCGGCGCCAATAATGCAAAAATCCTTGCGGCGTCGAGATGGAGGCCAACGTCTTTCCCGGTTGGAAGATCAGGAAGCCATTCCACCGGTGTATTCGTTAACACGGCTATTGCTTGAGAAATATCTCTCGGGTAAACGTTCAAAGCAGTTGACAAAGTGGTTAATACTATAGAGTCGGAATTTTTTTCTAACTCACGTATGGGCCCTCGAATATCGTTCACTCTGACTATTCTAAAATTCTTTTTAAAATTTATTTTCAACTTTTCAATTATGGTGTCTGCATATTTGTCCCAAGAATATAGGACAATTTTTGTGTCCTCAGCACGCATTACTGATTCAAAATTGCTTTGAATCTGAACCGCGTTCTTTTTTTGGGCAACAAATACATAGGGTATAATTGCAAGAGACCCAATTGGCATGAAATCCGAAAGATTCGGCTGTCCTTCAAGTATTGGTATCCAATTGTCGTAAAGCAGCAATTTTAATCTTGTTACAGGAGAATACAGAAATGTGTCTAATTTTGCAGTCACTCCCTTATCTTTATAAAGATTTTTTATTCCAACCGGTATGCGTAATTGATTCGCCAATTTTTCTGAAAAATGTTCGGCTAGTTCATCACTCGCCTCTCCTTCCCACCAGGGGGATACTATGGTTAAGCGGTTTTGCGGAAAACGAGCACCATTTAATTCAATGGCAGTAACGAGGGCAAAAATCATCACAAAAATGAGAGTTATAAATTTCTTAATCACATTTCCTCCTGTTTTACATCAATCGTATCTTTTTAAATCAAAAGTTCTTTTGAGGCAAAATTGAAATCCTTGTTTCAAACGTTTTCAGAATTTCGGCGTATTTTGAAGCAACCATTCAATTTTTCATTTCACCCGTGAATCACTCAAATAGCGCTCCGACACTTTCACCCGTATGAATTCTTCTTATTGCTTCCGCTATTAGCGGAGCAACCGAAATAACAGATATCTGATCTATGCGCTTATTCTCTTCAATGTGAACTGTGTTCGTTACAAAGATCTTCTCAATTCTCGATGAGATTATATTATTGATCGCATTTCCGCACAAAACTGGATGAGTCACCCCCATGGTCATACGCCTAATTCCGGCCTTAGCAAGCGTTCGCGCCGTAACGGCAAGTGTTCCCCCTGTGGATATCTCATCGTCAAAAATTATAGCATCCCGTCCGTGTACATCCCCAACAACAAGACCCTGCTGAACTTTGGTATCCTCTATCCGCCGTTTGTCAATTATGGCCATAGGGATGTCGAGATACTTGGCAAATTTCCCGACTCTTTTAGCACCACCAGCATCCGTAGCCACCGCTACAGCCTTAGAAGTATCCATTAATTTTTTAAAATGTCCGGCAATTAAAGGGATCGCCGTCAAATGATCC
>JASFJP010000216.1:0-7427 GCA_050121225.1 Desulfobacterales bacterium | reverse complement strand
TGGCTTACCCCAATGGGATTGGCCACCGGAACGAGAATGATTCGTCCATCGATTGTTTTTGCAGCATCTGCCTGATCGAGCATATTCATCAGATGATACATGACAACGAAGCCCGGGGCTTCGTCGGCGTGGAGCCCTGCCTGAATGTATGCCTTTTTTCCGGCATTTTGGGCGCCGTAACGGATAACCGTCAGGCAACGTTCATTTCCCATGCTGGAAGCCGGCAGGATGTGCTGTTTTACTTTTTTAGTGCCTACGGTCATACAGTTAGTATAGCGCCTTTCACAGTGCGTATAAAATCGCCATTTAGGCTATCCAACGCAAAGCCCATCCATCAAGCGCCAGACCCAGCGTCATAACTCGCGTATTCGCTATTTGAATTGGTGACTATAAAACTAGCGCATAGATTCAAACATGCAGCACGCTGTGTATGGTTGCACAATGATTTATGTCGTTTGGAATAAAATGGGGGAGTATACCTCCCCCATGACATTAATTGTTACTGTTTGAGTGAACGCCCACCCGTAGAGCGGGATAAAGAGAGGGCGCTTTACGGCTTAGGTTTATTCGCCGTACACGTTAAAATCAAAGTATTTATCCTGGATTTTCTTATAAGTTCCATCCGAACGGATCTGAACAATAGCTTTATTGAACATCTCCACCAGATCTTTGTCTTTCTTGCGGCAGGCAATACCGGAACCCTCGCCGAACCATTTTTTGTCCGTCAAATCAGGACCGATAAACTGATAATCCTTCCCTTCGGGTTTTTTAAGAAAACCTCCGTCGATGGCAACGCTGTCTGCCAGCAACATATCCACACGCCCGGCCACCAGGTCCATGTAGGCCTCGTCCTGGGTGGCGTAACGCTTGATAACCACACCTTCGCCGCCGTTATCACTAATGAAACTGTCGTGGATGGTGGCACGCTGGACACCGATTTGCTTGCCTGCGGTTACTTCTGCCACTTGTTCGCGGGTGAACTCTTCCATGGCGCCTTTCTTGCAGACAAATTTTGCGGGGGTATTGTAATACTTGTTGGTAAAAGCGACCTTTTTCTTTCTTTCCTCTGTGATTGACATGGAGGCGATGATGGCGTCGTATTTTCTGGCAAGCAGGGCCGGGATGATACCGTCCCAATCCTGGGCCACCAGCTTGTATTCAACGCCCATGGCCTTGCACAGCGCTATAGCGATGTCGATGTCAAAACCCTCCAACTTGCCATCGGCGGTCGTATAACTGAACGGGGGGTATGCGCCTTCCACGCCGATACGGACCACTTTCCAGTCTTTGGCCTGGACGGTTCCGGCCATAAATACGAGTGTGATTACAGCAATTGCAATAAGAATTTTTTTCATATTTCCTCCTTTTTTATCGTTGGCTTTAATCGCCTGCGTATTTCCGCCAACATAGGAAATACTCGGCCCTTTTGGGGAACGAACCTCAAGGTTCACGGCGGTATCCATGTCATCATTGGTCCGGTTTGTTCCAAACTAAAATTTAATAGTTCTGAAGGAAAGTACTCATTCGTTTCCGAACTACCGCAACGCGAACATTGATCATATTTACAATCTGTAACAATGTAAAGAAAATGAATATCGATGTCAATTGAAAATCAGATTGAAATTGCCCTCCTCTATAGAAATAGATCGTGTGTTCTTAATTTTTTGCAATGTCGACTAAAACCTTGTTCATTTTCGGAGTACCACATTCCGCTTTGTCCCGATGGTTGACACGCCATCCATGTTTTGCCATATTTCTTAATGGTAAAAGCAATTTCCTGCCATTCACCCAATACCAATTAATTATTCAGCCGCGTGGTGGAATGGACGATGAAGCTATGTCAAAATTGTGGCCAACTGCTGGCCGAAGATATTACCGCTTGCCCCTCCTGCGGAACCGAAGTCGCAGATGGCATAAGAGTAATTGATGATTATCGAATCATCGAGGTTCTCCACGAAGGATATGCCACGATCCTCTGTCATGCTCTCAAAGAGCCGACCGAAGAGCCGGTAATGGTTCGCATATTTAATCCTCAATCCGGTGTTGACGAGACCATCGCCAACCGCCTGAAAAAAGAGCTGGAAGAACTTCAAAAGCTACCCGAAAATTATTTTGTCAGGCATTTTGAGATTCGACAATCGGCCGACGGCCTTTGGTATCGAGTTAGTGAATGGTTGGATACGGAAAACTGGGGAAACTTAATTGCCTCTGGTGTCTTCCAGGACTACCATGTTGCCTTTCGGCTCTTTTATCGAATTGCGTCCATCTTAGAAGGTCTTCACCGCATCGGTCATTTCATTCCCCATTTGATTTTGGACGATATTCTGGTGATGAAAGGTGATGACGGTGGGTATCAGATCAAAATCGACTACAAGCTTTCCCGTTTTCTAGATCCCAAATTGGACCGACCCGGGCCGATGTTAAAACATCTGCTGTCTTGTCACCCGGACATCATCAATCAACGTCCCCTAGATTTCCGCAGCGATATTTGGTCGTTGGGGAAAGTATTCGTGGAGCTGCTTACGGCTAAGCATGAATCTGCGGATTTTCAAGCTGAGATCGACACCCTATCCCTACCACCTGAAATCGCAGTGCTTCTAAAATCCATGCTGGCAGATGACCCCGGCTTGCGTCCTCAATCGATGGCAGAAATTGCTGAAAGCCTGTCCCGTGTAAAAGAAAAGGATGTGGAATCCGCCATTCGCCGTCGCCGCGAAGCAGGAGAACCGCCGGTACATGAGATCCGAGGCCTGAAAAAGCGGGTTGGTCTGTTGGTTTTTGTTGTCTGCACCACAGCGATACTAGCGATGCTTATATGGTATTTTTTTATCTATAGGCAAAAAGATCCCGAAAAGATGTTTGGGATGCACGCCAACCGATACGCAAAGTCGGTCGCCTTTGTTCTAACCGAGTACTGGCTCACCGCCGGTGAAATCCGCATTTATCAGAATCGTACCGAGGGTACCGCCTTTCTAGTGGACAATAAAGGATACCTTCTTACCAATCGCCACGTTGCCTGCCCATGGTTGGAAGACAGCAATTTTTACGTTCAAATCCGTAGATTTATGAATCGACAAGAGCCTCTGCAGCTGGGTTATCGTGTTTTTCTGTGGTTTGAAGGTCAGAAAGCATTCAAATATCTTCCGGATTTATCCGAAAGCACCGAGGTGGAGGACACCTATGTGCTGTCCTCGGCCTTCCGCACGGATGGTAAACCCCGCCTGACCATCGTCGGAGTTGCCCGAGCACCGGATCGAACCTACCAGCTGATCAGATCGCCGCTCAAAGAAGATTTTGCTGTTCTGAAGATCGATAAGGTGCCGGAGGGTCTTCGCCCTTTGCCATTGGATCAAAAAATGGATCCACTGACCGTACCGAAGTTGTCTCCTGTGATCACTTTAGGATTTCCTCTGGGAAGACGTACCCAGGCATCCACCATCAACGTCAGCGTAACCCGGGGTCATGTCCGCCGGACATTTGAAAATTTATTGCAAGTAGATACATCCATCCATAGGGGTAACAGCGGTGGCCCGATTATTGACGTCAACGGAAAAGTAATCGGTATTGCATCCGGTGTGGCCATGGACTGGATCGCCGGTCCCATGCCGGTTCCCACCCTGCTGTCGGATATGGGCATGGTGCTGCCGATCAACAAAGCGGTCAAATTCCTGCAAGAACTAAAGGCCGGAAAAGTAAAATGGAATGGGGTGCTGGATCTGTCCGTCAATGCCAAAGTCAGCAACATCATGGACTTAGCTGAAGAGCAGCGTTGGTCCGAAGCCCAATCCCTGGTAGACAAAGAGCTGAAAACAAGCTTCGACCCTACCCTGGTGATGGCGGCCGCCATGATCCACTATTGCGCTGGTGACTATGAAAAAGCTGCTGGTCTCTTTGAGAAAGCATTGTCGATGGACGATAAAAATGATCAAGCACGGCTGCTGCTTTTTTTGATTGATTGGATAGATGTTCAGTCGAAGACAAGTTCTTACCGTCATGACTTACTCGCATTGGACTGGCGCTCGCCCCACGAATTTTTCGGATATCTAGTGCGGGTACTGCAAGGTGATATTGCCGAAGAATCTGCCCTTAAAGGCGGTTACACGGATGAGGAGCGCAATTGGTTACGATACGTCCTTGCGTTGACTGCTGCAAGGAACAACGATGCGGGAAAGGCAGAGATTTCACTTCAATCGGTCCTTTTGACAACCGGGCGCGAAAACTGGCTTCACTTTTTGTCTCTCGCGAGTCTTGAGCAGATCCAGCAAAATATACTGGCAACCATTGGCGATCCAAAAGTTCGCAAGCGTTACCAAGAGCAATTTGATCAATTTACCCAGAAGTTAAAAAAATCTCGTTCTGAGTTAGTTCAACGCAGGACCCTTTTGGGGATCCTTCAGGCAAAACTCAGCCAGGATGCGCTACCACCAGGTAAGAAACGGGATCTTTTGAAAGAGATCCTTAAAATCGACTCCGGTAATGGGAATCTATTGGTCGAACTGGTCTTTTACTGCGCCATGGATGAGGACTGGAACCAGGCGTTGGAATATGCGCGTGCCTTTCTGAGCATGGATGGCCGTGAGAGTGCCGGAAAACTCAGGGCTGGGTTAATGGCTGCAGAAATATTACAAAACATGGGGCGCAAAGAAGAGGCTATGTCGGAACTGAGGAACTGCCGATTCAACACACACGATACCTGGTACCGGTTGATTGCCGAGTGTATTGCGGATCAGCACAAGGAGAAATCACTTGTGGCAAAAGCCGGCGAAAGTCCAGAGTATGTGCTCACAAGTCATGTAGCAATGGGGTTCTGGGCGGAGGGTTCCAGGGATAAAAACAAGGCGATGGACCATTACCGCGAAGCGTTGGGTTCTTACATGGACGATATGATCGAGTATGCTTTTGCCGTGGAACGAATCAAAAGACTTCGTCAAAGAAGATAGGTCTGGAAACGCTTCCCGACCGTGTCGGTGACATCACTTCTTGACCGTTTAGAGTTATCTTAATTTATAATCATTTCTCAGCTTCTGCAAATCGTCCGGCGCGATTTAAATCACAGGCAAATCGTAACGGCATCGTCTTACACCATAATCTATCGTGTTGGATATTCTTTAATGATCACAGACATTGGCACCCGTCGCAAGCGTATTGTTAAGATAACTTCTGACAAGTTCTTCAGGCTCCAAAGCCGGGGCACCGATAATCACATTTATGTCATTTTGTTTAAACAGGTCGATTGCTCTTCCTCCCATTCCACCCGCAATAATCACATTGGCACCAAGACTATGAAGCCAGGAAGGCAATACTCCGGGTTCATGGGGAGGTGGTACGAGAGTCTCTTTTTTTGTAATCTCATTTTCTTCAACCTCAATAATCGCAAATTCCTGACAGTGTCCAAAATGAGCGGTCAGCTTTCCGTCTGCTAGTGGTATGGCAAATTTCATTTTTTTTCCTCCATTATTTTGATTCAAGAAGCGTCCATCCCTTTGGTATGTTTTTTTGTCAATCTATTCATCTATCTTATATTTTGGTACGTTTCGTCCTTATCACTTTGAAGAATTCTTATGAGTACTCATCGTTCGAGTTTAGATGATAAGTAATTCCAGATGCCCCTGACGGCATCTCCCGCTTTTGATTCATTGCTATATTCAACAATTGTCTGTGTCTGTATCATGGCCTTGGTGAAGACTGGATCGAAGGGGATTCGTCCCAAACAGGATAATCCTTTTCCATTTGCGAAATTTTCGATCTCACGCGTTACGTCCAAGTTGAGGTCAAACTTGTTGACGCAGGCCATGGCAGGGACTTTGAAATGTTCCGCAAGTTGAACCACACGTTGCATGTCATGTTGACCGGAAACCGTAGGCTCGGTTACAATAAGTACCGCACTGGCTCCGCCGATAGACGCAATCACCGGACAACCCACCCCTGGGGGACCGTCGGTTAAAATAAGGTCAAGGTTCTTTTCCTCGGCCAGTTTCCTGGCCTCCTGGCGAACGAGTGTAACCAGCTTTCCGGAGTTTTCTTCGGCTATGCCCAGCCGGGCATGAACCATGGGGCCAAAGCGGGTGTCCGAAATAAACCACTGGCCGCATGTATTTTCAGGGAAATTGATGGCTTTCTCAGGGCAGAAATATACACACACACCACAGCCTTCGCACTCGATGGGATCGACTTCAAATTCATCATTGATGGCATCCCAGCGGCATAGATCCCGACATAAGCCGCATTCGGTACATTTTACTTTGTCAATTTCCGCGGTGAAACCCGACTGAAAATCAGATTGCTTTTTGACTCTGGGATCCATGATAAGATGAAGATCCGCTGCATCCACATCGGCATCGCAGAGAACCTTGTTTCCGGCCAATGAAGCAAAGGCAGCCATTAAGCTAGTCTTACCCGTTCCACCTTTACCGCTAATTATAATCAATTCTTTCATTTAGATTGCCACCGTTCATTTCACAATATCTTTTATCTTCATATAAAGTTCTAAAAATTTTTCTCTCCAGTCAGTTTTTGCATCGACGAGTGCTTGTCCTCTGGAATAGGCCTCGGCAATTTGTCGATCAAACGGTATTTCCATTAGAACGGGAAGCTTTTTTTTGCCTGCATATTCTTTAACCTTGTCATCTCCCATGTCACTGCGATTAATGACCAATCCGCAGGGAATTTTGAGAATCTCCACTGCCCCAACAGCCAGTTTCAGATCGTTAAGGCCGAAAGGCGTGGGTTCGGTGACGAGGAGCACAAATTCTGTGTCTTTCATTGATGCAATAACAGGACACGAAGTACCTGGAGGTGCATCAATGATATTAAGTTTCCCAAGGCACTCATAGGACCGAACTTTTTTAATCAAGGGTGGTGACATGGCTTCGCCTATTCTCAGTTTACCGTGAATGAATTCGATGCCGTTATGATGGCCTTTCTGGATGATGCCCAACTCTCGGCCCTTTTCGGTAATCGCATTTTCAGGACAGACTTCCATACACCCCCCGCAGCTATGACATAGCTCATCAAAAACCAAAATCGTCTTATTTACCACCGCGATGGCTTTAAACTGGCATATTTCGCTGCATTTCCCACAAAATGTGCACATTTCTTCATCGACTTCAGGGACAGGTGTGAAAATCGTTTTTGTTTCTTCGAAGATTGGATTGATAAAAAAATGTGCGTTGGGTTCTTCGACATCGCAGTCAAGCAACTGAACATCAGCGCCGACGGATAAGGCAAGATTCGTCGCAATCGTTGTCTTGCCGGTGCCCCCTTTGCCACTGGCAATGCATATTCGCATGATCTAATCCCTAAAAATATCTGTCTTTGAGAAATGACGTATGATTACGAAAACAAGAAACTTCATCACTAGTTCGTCCCAACAGAAATGAAATACTGCTTTTCGAAATCGTGCTTTATCCATTTTATTTTTGGAGAGG
>JASFJP010000215.1:0-7428 GCA_050121225.1 Desulfobacterales bacterium | reverse complement strand
CGGCGCCAGTTGCGTCGTGAGTTTGTCGCAAGTTTGTCGCAAGTTCATTCTCAAATCAGCTTTCAAGGTGATAGACGAGTTGGTTAGTTGCCCCCTCGGCGCTAATTAGCTGTTTGTCCATCATTCCCTTGAGATCGCGTTGCAGGGTACTACGGTTGACCTCTGGGCAGAGCATCTCGAAGTCCTGGATGGTCAGCTTCAAGATTGGTTACGTCAAAGATTTAACCAGCATCTATTTCTCGTGTATGAAAAAGTAGCTAAAGAAGTTATTTGGAATCATACGGAAAGTTTTTTTTCCAATCGCAAAAATCGGAAAGTGGTGGGATAAAAACGAGAAAATCGATCTGGTGGCCGTCAATCCGGAAATAAACGCGATTCTTTACAGTGAGGTAAAATGGAGCAACAAACCTGTCGGCATTCACATTTATGCCGCATTAAAAGAAAAAGCCAAGAAAGTGAAATAGGGAGATGAAAACAGCTCACAGTATTTTTGCTTGTTCATTAGAAGCGGCTTTACCGAAGCAATGACCAAACAGGCAAAAGCCGACGGAACGGTTCTATTCGATAAAGACAAAATTATTCCGTAACTTATCGTTTTTCTTAAAATGGCGATTTTGACACCAAAATGCGTCGTTTAAGAACGAATTAAGACTGATTTTTTACTGTTTATTAAATGATTTTAATCTATTAGCTCGGTCCGACCTGCCGATCCGTAACTCCTTTTTTTGTGGCGAATAAATTTTTCCAACCCTATTTTCAACCCGTCGAAAAGTTGTCAGAGTAAATCCAGGTAAAAAGGAATATTAAAAAAACGCAGTCCGCTGCATATTTTTAACATATATAAGATATGGATATAGATAAGAATTCTAATTTATTGTTGATTATGTAATTGAACCCGGCGTGATTCGAGATTTCCATTCATTTGCCGATCAATCCATCTCAAAATCAATGCGACAATATAATCTATTTCTTTATCGTTCAGCGCCCTCCCCTTCTCGATTCCATGCCACTTATAAATGCACCCTCGGCAGCAAGTTGCAGTCGCGTGCTGAGCAATGAACACCGGATGCCCTCTCATGGGTGTTTGTTTGCCGTCATTTTTTGGAAAAGTGGGCGCAACTCTATTATTTATAAATTGATGTGCGTGTTCTTTGATTGTTTGGAGACCTTTGGCGGCTATGTAATCGCGGTCCTTTCCTGACAGCTTAAATTTTGATCTGAATTTGGATTTTTTGAGGGAATTTAACGTATGGTTTATACGGTCATTCATATTTTCTGAAAGTTGATTTTCAAATTGTTTCATTAATGTATATTGCCATCTGTATCCAGCATATCCCATATAAGTCCTTCCCACCCTGTAATAACTCCTTCATCTTCGCACAAACCACAACGCCAATGAATATGGCCAGATGTTTGGTCGAGATCTATATTCAATTCACCTTTACAAGGTCTCCTTTTTGGTCTGCGCCAACATTGAGGGATCGATTCTGCTGGTAATCCTGCGGCAACAGATGTCGCATAGGTTATGATTTCACTCAGCTTTTTTACCTTTAATTTCAATTGAGGAACCGCTGGACCGCTCATTGTTCCGTCCAACCAATGCTGTATATTGATTACCCACATGATTGTTAACCTCGGATCACAATAATGGCGTGACTATACATGGAGTTGGCTAGGTTACCTAAAGTTTTTTGTACAATTAGGGAGAGGGGCTTTTTTAGGTATGGTTGAATATGGCAATGACATTTTGAAAAATTACGTAAAGAATCGTTTCAAAATCCAATATGCAGCGTAACCTACGCCCCCGGCAACGACCAGCATAATTCATGGACGACACAATGGTGTCTGTTTGAATTTCCAAATGAAAAAGCCTACTGCGGTGGCCCCTATTATGACACTAATAATTTTTAGAAGCATAAAAATACAGTGGTAAAAGATTCGTTAATCAATAATCCAACCGGTCCCTCAATTCTTTTCCACACTTAAAAAACGGCAGCTTTTTGGGAGCCACCTGATCATTTTCCCCGGTTATGGGATTCCTTCCCTGATAGGATTTATATTCTTTTACAAAGAAAGAACATAGTCCCCCGAATTTCAACGCGGTTACCTGCGGCAAGCGCTTCAGAGATTCTATCAAAAAATAGATCAACAATGGTTGCAGCTTCTCTCTTTGAAATCTGGCAGTCATTCTTCAGCGCGTCAATGAGTTCCAGTTTATTCACCTGTCCTCCCCCTGTCTTTGAGATATCTGCTGATCGGAAATTGTTTGCCACAGTCGTTTTTAATATGATGATACGATAACAAACCAGGCGAAGATTGTCAAAAAATTCAAATGGTTTTCTATGCCATAATTTCACAAATAAAAAAGGCCCACAGCAATGATACCGCAGACCTTTTATTTTTATTAGATTAGGCGGCCCAAAGTTGTCTTAGAGACCGCCCCTATCGATATGATTGTAATGTTGAATCAAGGAAATTATCTGAGATCCTTCAAGATGACCTTAAACACAACAATGGGATCCTTTTTTGCGGATTTATAAACCACATTCCGGCGGGGTGCCGGGCGCCGATAGTGGTCATCATAATAACGATAGCCGCGCACCTCTTTGTAACCATATCTTTTGCTGATAGGGCGATTGGCTTTAAAATGTTTGTTGCTCCACCCTGGAGGCTGCTTCTCTACTTTAAAGTGACCGCATGCTTTCCCTGGAGGTTTGTGATACAGGTCATTCCAGTCATGGGCAAAAGATACACCTGAACTCACAAATATCAGAGCCGCTGCAATCATTATAATCTTTTTAATTCGTGTCTTCATGGGTTTTCTCCTTTTATTGGTTTGAGTTTGAAATTTTAACCCATAAGACGGACCGTCGCGGAAAAAGCCTACAAAAATGTGCTTAGGCGGATTTCTCTTCTTAGAGCTGTGAGGGGGTTTTTAACTATCCGTACAAATATAAAAGCCAGGATTACAAATGCAAATCCTGTTATCCCATATCCTATCTAAATGCACTCCCACAGATATTTCTTCAGAAACGGATAAAATCCGCCAAGCCTTTCGCACTGCATCGTGTGAACCCGTTCATGAACAATGATGAAGCGGTTATTTGAAAAATTGTTGTGAATAAAAATGCCATACCTTAATGAGAGCCCTATAGTTGCTGGTGAAATATAAGTGTCTCATTCAAGTTTGCTTTGCTGAGGTTGGAACGCCACAGCTGCGCTTTAAAAAGATTCGACTTTTCAAGATCTGCCTTGGTTAAGTCTGCAAAAGTAATCTCTGCGCGGGACAAATATGCGTTCGTAAATTTCACACCCTTTAGATTCGCCCTGTCTAGATTAACTCCAGACAACTTTGCGGCTTTCAGGTCTGCTCCAGAAAGGTCCGGTAACACGTCGGGATGTTCTGAGCGCCAATCATTCCAGTGCTCCACACCCTTTCTGATTATTGTAAGATGCGTCTTCTTTGCCATTTTTGAACCCCCAATTCTAATTACGTCCATACCCGCCTCGGTTGCGCAGGAGAGTCTCCAGATAAAATAGGAGAAGATTGATCAGTGCAACGCAGGGTATTAAAAGATAAAATTAGAATCAACCAATGCCGATTGTAGTCTTGTCTACAATGATTTATGCTAAGAATATAAAATCAGATGGCAATCCAACACTGCCCAGATTTTGGTATTATTCAGATTAAACGATGAAAAGTCCTCCACCTCCAGCCAACTTTGCTGTGGGAGTTCCTTGAGCATGCCAAAGGTTTCTGAAGCGTAGAAATTCCTAAGGCATTGCTCCATATCATCTGCAACCAGTTTCCATTCCGCATCTAAAATTTCCAATTCATATTCGTGTTCAAACAGGGCGCAGGTTTTTAAATGGCTTTGATAGCGCTTTTCCCGGGATGATCTGAACTCCTCTCTCATCTGGTTCAGGGTGATGTCTGCGATCTGATCGACATCTAGCACCTTTATGCCGCGCTGGAGATTTGTAAGGGTGTGATTTATGCAATCATGAACCTTTGCCCCCGCCCACATGTATCGATTCTTGAGTTGTGTTAGAATATAGATCTGTCTGGTCGGTTGAGGAGCACTGTATTCCCAGCCACCCCAGTAACCGCAGTAATTGAAATAATATTGACGCGGGCAGGTTTGAAAGAATCTGTCGCGGGATATGGACCATGAGAAATCGTTTTTGAAGGTGCTCATTTTTTTGTTATTATGGTCATAGTGAATTCGATTTTATTGGCTGTGTCAGATTAAATGAAACCGATGCTTTTTGAGCTTCTTGTCAAGTTTTTTGGCATTCCCGCCTAACTTATCCAATTCATTCCAAAACCGCTTGCTGTGATTTTTTACACGGGTATGCACCAATTCATGCAGTATAGCGTAATCAATCAGTTCATCAGGTAGTAGTACCAAATTTACATTCAGATTGATGTTGTTTTTTTCCGAACAACTGCCCCATCTGGTTTTTTGGTTTTTCACGAAAACTTTGTTGTAGGAGAATCCATGCTTTTCAGATAACTCATTAAGTCGACTTACAAGGCGTTTTTTGGCTTCCCTTCGATTAATTTGATTAATCTTTTTATATTCAGAGGCCTCTTTCTCAACCAATTCCATCTTATCCATGTGCCTCTTCAGCCATTCAGATTTTGATAGAGCAACTTCTTCAGCCTTGGCAAACGACACCCCATAGGGCACAGCTACACGAGCACCTTTGAATGGCCTCACCGATAAAACGATATGTTTAGCCCGCCTGCTGCGTTCGAGCAAAATTTCACCGACGCCCTTAATTTTAATGGTCTTTGATTTCATATTAAAACAGATCGATTTCTTTTTTTTCGGCATTCACTATGGGACCTCTTTTTCAGTAATTCCGAGTTTTTCATGAATCAACACAGCCAGCTCATCGGTCAGGTTTTCTACATATAGCTCGCAATTGAAACAGTCCAATCCACACGGTGCGGTTGAAGCCTTTTTCTCTTCCATGAATTCTCCTTTCTTGGCATGTCTACCGTTATGATAAACGTGCCATTTATTCATCCGATCGAACACGATCAAGCATTGTACGCAAGTATTGTGACTCCTCTGGATTGAATCCGCTTAAAAACTCCTCATTGGCCTCAACCATGATGTTGTTAATCTCCGTCGCACATTGGCGGCCTTTGTCGGTCAAACAAACCAGTATCGCCCTGCGATCATCTGGATGCGGCTGCCTTTCGGTCAGTTCAAGCTTTTCCAATCGATCCAGAATACCGGTCATCGTTGCGCTGGTAATCTGCAATTTTTGTCTCAGACTGTTTGCAAGTATTCTATCTTCCTCGCTTAAAAAGTTCAGTACTATTGCCTGGGAAGCGGTAACATTCAAATGTTTGACCTTTTTCGTCCAAAACTCAGCTCCGGTTTGGCTGGCTTTGGTCAGTTGAAAAAAGATACAATCACTGACATTCATTGATGGCTCCTTATATTAGCATGCATTAATATAGCAAGCTATTTAGTAGCATGCAAGTTAAATAAGGGAGTAGTGTGTTAAAAAGAAGTTTTAGTTGCGGTTTTTTTTAATATCTGGAGTCGATAGAAATCGTTATAATGCTCAGAAAAAAGAGCAGCTTTGGTATGGGGGGACCGGAGCTGCCTTATTTAAACTGATTAAAAAGAAAATTCACAAAAATTAAGGGCAATAGAAAATCTATTGCCCTTAAGGAGTGTAGCTTCCCGCAGCTATGACTCAGCTTTTGTAGAGTTGATTATCCATTGGCCCCGATTCCGGAACAAATAAAATATATTTTTTTTTCTTATCTAAGAGGCTTAGATTGTGAGCTTTTCCAGCATCACCAGATTTTTCACTGTTGGATAATGTATCTTTATCAGCTTGTTTAACCGCGCCAATATTTGGAATTCCTTGCTTTATGTTATCCATGATGGCTCACCCCTCTCATTTATTTGGCAGTTTTCCTTACCAGCCTTCTCCTAAACATAAGAGCAGAGAGCAGAATGTAAATAAGCAACTTTATCACGCAATTTTTTAAATCAACAATTATAGCCGATCAGCGGGAGATAATGTATTTGTCCAGATTGGCCGCGACCGGACAGACCCAGCTGGTAGCTAGGCGCTGAAAAAAATTTCGCATCCAATAAAATATAGGTTTCAGATCCCGTGTCCTAACCAATTGCGTATAACTTAAAGATTTTATCTTATATTTGTCTATCTGCATTCGAGTGGGGCCACGACATTGAAATCAATCCGCCATCTACCAGAGCTCCCTCGCCTCGTACCATCTTTGCACCTCAGCCAGCGCAGATAGCTTCATAATCTCGACCACCATCGGATCATTTTTGGTATGGCTGATAAGGAACAGATACGTCTGTATGATCTCCTTTTTGACATACTCAAGTTAATCTTCATTCATTGGTTTCGGCTTTGTAAGATCGGTGCCCATAGTAGTACCTCCTTTCCTGAAAGAGATATTATCAGAACACTTTGTCAGATACGGACAAACTATTTTATTTAGATTAAAGTTCCGTATAATTCGATTAAAATAAGAAAGGCTAATTGGATGGTGGGATCTGATAAGCGATCAAATTATCAGACGATGACATTGAAAACTAAATAAAGCTCCCATGCAACCGTCATTATAAACGCACCTACAACCAGATAAAGTAATGAATAGGTGCGAACTTTAAACGATTGAGGAATAATGTTTCGAAAAATCAACAGCGTGATTGCTCCAATGATGGTTAGGGCAAATTTTAGAGTAAAAAAAGTATATGGCCCCACGGTGATATAATAAGCCATTACGGGGTTAACTTCATGTGCACCATGATTCATCAAGAATAGTGTCAACAGGGCATCAATTACGCTCAAAAAAACAATAGCTAAAATTGCAGCAAAGAGCTTCGGGCTGTAGTGATCCACCAAGAAAATCTTGTTTCTATCTTCCAGACGTCTGATCAATCTTCTTTTACCATTTCCCATCATAGAGCGAAGATTGATACCGGTTTGCTTGCGCCTATCGTTTCCTGACCTTCTATCGGTGTCAAATGTATCTTTGACTGATTTTTCCATAGGTTAGATAATATAGAAAAGGCAGCCAAAGTTGGTCTGCCTTTAATTCCGAGACTTCTCAAAATGCCGTTGTTTTCTCCGGTACCGCAATCCTATTAGTGAGGTTGATCAGACCGGCAAAAAAGATGCACGCATATCCGAGAAGCCTTGAGAAATTGTTGTTCAATTATTTTAGTGCGCCAATACCTGAATCAATGCGGTTACGGCACAAATCACGCCCATAATATCTAAGCTATCCATGCTCTTCCTCCCATGAAAAGCAATACCAGCAAGAAAAGTGCCAGAAATTGGTTTAATGAATTTATCACATTATTTCAGTTTATTAGAGAAAATGTCCTGAGAACCGATATCACAGATTAGGAAAAGTTT
>JASFJP010000214.1:0-7441 GCA_050121225.1 Desulfobacterales bacterium | reverse complement strand
ATGGTATTCGTTGCGCATGATTGAGGTGGCATGCAAATTAGCAAAGTTCCTGACCGAGTTATGTATTGACCTGAGGATATCCAGTTTGAATTCCTGAGGTTTAATTAATTTCTATCTATACTCTTAATTTTTATCGATTACAAATTCAAAATTACGTTTAGGAGGAAAACATGGATAAATGGGAGTGCCCATGTGGCTATATATACGATCCACAGGAGGGAGATTTTGAAACTCGCATCGATCCGGGAACGCCTTTCGAGGACCTTCCGGATGAATGGGTTTGCCCTAAGTGTGGTGCAGAAAAGGAGTTTTTTGAAAAGTTGGATGAATGATTGACTCGCTGATCATAGGCGGTGGGACACACGGTACCTATCTATCTATGCAACCTTCTCACTGGTCAGCTCAGGCATTCGGTGTGACGATGTGCGTGTTTTTGATCCGAATTATGCCCCGCTAGCGAGCTGGACCCAGCATAGACAAAACCGCGTGATGCGCTATTTTCGTGCGCCCGCAGCCCACAATATTGATCTTGACATCCTTTTTCTGCTCCCAATCCATATGGCTGCCTCTGGATTTTTTCCTTCTACAACAGTGCCGACTTTAGCAAGTTAGCGATCTCGGCACCCGCTTCAGAATTCGTAAACTGTAATATTGTATCGACGAATTTTCCGACCATATTGGAATCCATCCCGAGATTGGAAAAGGTGTCTGCAAGGCCGGCTAGGCTGCCGGCAGACCCCGCTGCACCGCCCAGCAAAGATGAAACACCTCCTGTCACAGAATTTCCCTTTTTGCTAAAATTCGGAACTGCCGAGATTAATGAGTCGATTCCAGGAAGTGCGTCGGAAACCTTTGCAAAATCCATGGGGGACATTTTTTCTTTGGCGCTGCCGAATACCGCTCCTGCCCCTGCAGTCGCCTGATCCTCGGTGACATTATTATCCGTCATAAGCATGGAAATGAGGTCGGACATGGCGGCGGTACTCGTTCCATACGCACATATATTTCCGACTAAAACTGCGATTGCGAGTATAATTTTAGATCTTTTCATAATTAATCCTCCTTTGTTTCGACTTTTCAACCGGAATAAGCGCCACCCATTTTAAACCGATTCAGCCTCTAAAGCTTAAGAGACAAAAGCGTGCTCTGAGAACTAATCTAACCATAAAATGTAAATATGCAATTTTTTATTCCAATGGGAGATACTGCGTGAAAAACCGCAACCACGTGGGGCATTTCCCGATCTGTCGCCACATTATCGTGGAACCGATAAATCGTGCAAAAATTATTATTTCAGTTAGATACTATGGTTGTGATTGAAAATGCGGCTGCTACATCAAATTGGCATCTTAATTGCTCCTGTATGACATGGTATGAAAAGCCGGGTGAATAGTCCGTCGTCCAAGGTGGCACCAACCTACCGTGCAGAAGAACAGACCGACTGAAGAAAAATGGTCACTGCTGACTATAACCGGCATATTTCATGTTACCAGTTCAGGGGAGGTATCGGCATCGGATGAGCTTTGTGTCCGTAATATGAAGACAAAGGCACTTGGGAGGTAACTATGAAACATCGCATCATTTTTAGGACCATGATTTTATATTTTGCGGGGGCACTGTTTATTTCCCCCGCCAATGCAGGTTTCAACGATATCCTCGATAGTGCCAAGAAAGCATTGGGAAGCTACGGTGGCGTTACCGAGAGTGAGATGGTCGAGGGCCTAAAGGAAGCTCTTGAAATTGGAACGAAGAATTCTGTGGAACTGGTCTCCAAACCGAATGGCTACTATAAGAACTCAAATATCAAAATAGCGCTGCCAGAAAACTCTGAAAAAGTTGCAAATCTGCTGCGTATGGCGGGCTATGGGTCAGAATTGGATGCGTTCGAATTGAGCATGAATCGTGCTGCCGAACAGGCTGCACCCGAGGCCAAAGGCATTTTTTGGGAGGCCATAAAAGAAATGAATATTACTGACGCCAAAAAGATTTTGGACGGGCGTGACAATGAGGCGACGATGTACTTTAAGGACCACACATACCAGCGTCTGGAAGGGGTCTTCAAACCGATTGTCACACAATCCATGGGCGAAGTCGGCGTAACCCGAAAATACCAGGACCTGAATGCCAAGGTGGAACAAATTCCCTTTGCTGATCCTTTGAGTTTCGATCTCGATCAATATGTCACCGACGGGGCACTAAAGGGGCTGTTTTTTATGCTTGCCGAGGAGGAAAAGAGAATCCGCCAAGATCCTGCTGCCCGGGTTACCGACTTGCTTAAGAAAGTTTTTGGTCACAGATAGGAAGGCTTAAGAGCTGGTTTTAAGGTATGGAATCAGTAGGAGTCATTGTGGCCTTACCGTTCCTGTGAGCGCATGATACAAACTAATTGGTTTTCCCCGAGAAATAAAAAAAGTGCATATCATTTTGTATGGAGATTCCCAATGGCACGAATTATTGAAAAGCGCAGCGAAACACGACTGGAGCATAAATCACCCGTTATGATTATGGAGCCGACCTCGGGTGCATCATTTCGAGGCCGACTGGTAAACTATTGTACCCGTGGATTGTACTTTGAAACAGATTGTGATTTAAAACCGGGAGCCGAAATCGATATTGGGATTGAAAACTCTCCCTTTACCGATATTTCTGATATTTACGATTCTTACCGTACTAAAATAGTTTGGCGAAAAAAAATTGATCAAATATTTTATCGTTTCGGTTATGCCGTCCAGATTACGTCCGCCTCGAATAAAGAAACATTTTAAGCAACACGGATTTAAACCCCGGCGGGATGTTTCCAAATTCCCATCTGCAATAGCTTTTAGCAATTTTTCCATGAATCTTTATTTGCTTGACTTCACCGGAGAATGCTGCGATCTAACCCGGTGACCCATGCCATTCTTTTGAGCTATTTTCCAAAAACCGTTAACTACCTGTAAATAAATTGAATAAGCTCATTTAAAAATTTTTCGTGAGGAACCAAGAACCAATGAACAAACTCGAACGCGTTGACCACGTTCTTCAAGGGATGAAAGTGAACAGACCACCGGTCTCGCTTTGGTACCACTTTGGGGTGCAGCATTCCAGTGGAGAACAATTCGCCAGACTGACGTTAGAGTATTTTGACTATTACGATTTTGATTTTCTCAAAGTTATGAATGACTATTTTTATCAGCCGCCAAAGGGTCTGAAAGCGGTGAAAAGCAAGGAGGATCTGAAGTGCATAACCCGCTTTAATGTCGAAAACTCATTGTGGCGCGAACAGTTCAAAGCCTTGGAGATTATCAGTAATCATTTGGATGGCAAAGCCTATTTCATTGATACGGTGTTTGATCCTTGGCAAAGTATCCGTCGCAATCTGGCGGGCGAACATATGAAAGATCTCATGATGAATGAGCCGGAGGCTCTGATGGCGGCCCTTGAGATTGTCACTGATAACCTTATTGCCTACTGCAAAAAATCATTACGCTTGGGGTCCGCCGGAATTTTCATGTCGGTAATCGCCGACCGGGAGCTTGTTACCCGAGAGGAACTGCTGACATTTGTTAAACCATATGCTGTAAACGTATTCGAAGCTATCGCTAATTTGGGCAGAATGAATACCCTTCATGTGCACGGTGAGAATCTATTTTTTGATGATTTTCTTGATTTTCCGGCGCACATTTTTAACTGGTGGGATCGGGGACCACACGGACCGATTCTTGCTGACGTTAAGCAGAAAATCGGCGCTTGTGTGATGGGCGGCATCGATCACCAAATAGTTGCTCGAAACACGCGAGAATTTTTAGAAGACCATGTTCGTGAGGGAATTTCTCTTGGAGGCGAGCGCCGTTTTTTATTGGCCAACGGGTGCAGTATTGCTAGTTGGACATATCCTGGATCAATTCAAGCAATTGTGGCAGCAGCAAAAGCGGCCGGCGCCACATAGAGTAAAACAAGATTGAATATTCTCATTACCTTCTGATAGAACCTATCTAAACCAGCCAGCATGTGAGTGACGCTTGTAAAACTATTGCTATACTATCCTTCTAACTGGTGTATTCATGTTTTTGGCGCTAGCGTGCTTTTGTGCCTTCAACGTCGTGCTACTTCGGAAATGGAAGTGGCCGGGCCGCTGCCTTATACAGAGTTTTCCCGCGTTGTTTCTCGTTTGAATTATATTTGGAGCTTGATCTGAAAAATTCTTCATGAATCCACCAAAGCCGGGCCCTATGGACCTGGATATTTATGAAACTAATTACAAACCGCCATCATTGTCCCCCATAGCTTATACTCAAGTGGCTGACCGCCTTGCCCAGGGCCCTTCTCAACTCCTTGTCTTTGCCCTCTTGCGAGAGGTATTGCTCTATCACTTCCCTTTTTAGATCTGCGCTGCCCGATTTTCCATCTTTTAGGAGGGTTACGCGGTAGACTTTTTTTTTCTTTACCTGCTGAACCCCCAGTACCTGGACTCGTTTATCCAGTTTTTGGACCTCTTGGCGCAGCGTTTCTTCAACAAGCTTGATGGTTATTTTGGGTTTCGGCATGATTTAAATCCTTTGATGAAGGCATTCGTTCTTGACTTTGACCACCTCATGTCTTCGGAAATATCGATTGGATTTGATTAGGAGTCGTTTCTTTAAACGACAAAGAAGAATGTTTAACTGTTTTGTGGCACAGAGAGCCCGCAACATTTAAACGCTAAGCCAACGGTAATAATCCAAAGTGGTTATCCTAAAAGCTCAAGCGAGTCACCTTCATCGCCGTTTCTAAGAGACGTCATTAGGGCTTTGTAGATAAACAGATAATTCAATATTAAATACCTAAGGCCTGGTGGCTTGTCAACGAGGATTTTCTATGTCAGATATTCAAAATTGAACGTGAAAATTTCTCCTCTTTAATTTTTTTTACAATTGGTGTAATAGAATTATTGAAAATGGCAGAGGGCATTAAGGGGCAACATCATCGTTTAAATTTGAAATAGTTAATCGAAATTCCCCTTTTCTTGCGAACCTATCATTGTGGCGGCATCTTATTCTATTATGGACGAAAAAATATACCTAAACGCACAGGATCTGCTGAATGATTCCTTCGAGCTCGGCATACGCATTTTTAAAAGCGGATTCACCCCCAGCTTTATCATCGGCGTGTGGCGCGGGGGGACACCGGTGGGGATCGCAGTACAGGAAATATTGGATCATTTAGGCGTAAAGACCGATCATATCGCCATACGGACCTCGTCATATTATGGTATTAACAAGAGAGATAAAAAGGTTCGTGTGCACGGATTGGAGTACGTCATCCGGCACGCAGACTGGGAAGATGGACTGCTTATTGTGGATGACGTCTTTGATACCGGGAACAGCATTAAAGCGATCGTCGAAACCCTTCAATCAAAGATGCGCCGAAACCTACCTAACGACATTCGTATTGCTACCCCATGGTTTAAGCCGAAGAGTAATATAACGAATATTATTCCGGACTACTACATGCATGAAACCGACCAATGGTTGGTTTTTCCTCACGAACTGGATGGCCTAACCCGGGAAGAAATATTCGCTAACAAACCGGGAATGAAAAAGATGTTCAAGGATGCGGGATTGAACGAATAAGGGTACCCGCCAAATTAATGAGCAGGTAGGAGAGATTATTTTCTGAAATGATCTGTAAGTCCTGCTTTTTTTTAGATAAGTATTTAAAGCGACATATAAATCGAAACCATCAGACAGGATTCAAGCGTGAGAGGGAGGTATTTTTACGGCTACAATATCGTAGCGGCCGGTTTCGTCATTCAGGGCGTTTGTATTGGTGCGATGTTCACTTATGGTGTTTTTCTCAAGGAATTCCAGGCTGATCTGGGCTGGTCCCGGGCATCGATATCGGGCGCGTCATCACTGGCGTTTCTGGTCATGGGTGTTGGGGGAATTCTCGCCGGGAATCTGAACGACAGGATTGGACCCAAGCTGCTCATCGTGGTGTCTGGAATCTCAATGGGAGTTGGCTATCTGCTTATGTCGCAACTTCAGGCATTATGGCAACTCTACCTGCTTTACGGCCTGCTGGTGGGTATCGGGCTCAGTACACATGACGTTATCACGCTGTCTACGGTGGCACGTTGGTTTATAAAACGTCGGGGCATGATGTCCGGTATCGTCAAGGTGGGTACGGGCTCTGGACAGCTTGTGGTTCCACTTATCGCCACGGGAATCATTGCGGTCTTTGGTTGGCGTAGCTCATATCTAATTATCGGTGGGCTAACTTTGATGATCCTCGTCGCTGCAGCTCAGGTTCTGCGTCGTGATCCGATGGGTATAGGTCTGCTACCCGACGGCGGCAGCTGCGATCCTTGCGATGCTGGTGTCGAGGAGCGTAGTATGTCACTGAGGGCAGTCGCTCATTCGAGTCAGTTCTGGACGATATGCGTTGCTGAGTTCGTCATTTTTTTCTGTTTGTTGACCGTAATTGTGCATATCGTACCGCACGCAACTGATCTGGGCCTGCCTCCGGCGTCTGCAGCGGGAGTTCTCTCAACGATTGGAGGCGTGAGCATGGTGGGACGGCTTGTGATGGGCGCGACGAACGACCGGATAGGCGGAAAGCGATCGCTGATTATATGTTTTATTGTATTGCTCTGTGGTCTTTTTTTGTTGCAAATCGCCAAACAGGTGTGGATGCTTTTTTTCTTTGCCGCAATTTACGGTTTTGCCCACGGCGGTTTTTTTACAGTGATTTCTCCCACAGTGGCCGAGCTGTTTGGCACCAGCTCGCATGGGTTGCTTTTCGGCATTGTCCTCTTTATCGGCACACTCGGCGGTGCGATTGGCCCGCTGATTGCCGGACACACTTTCGATGTGACCGGAAGCTATCGGATCATATTTGGCCTTCTTACCGGGCTGTCTGTGATTGGGTTTGCATTGATAACTTTGCTTCGGACTCAACGCGGTGCCGGCGCGCAAAGATAAGTGCTGTAAAGTCATATGATCTCAGAAATGGATTTAAGCCCTATCTTAATCAAGATCAATGAAGGGCTAAAATCTCATCTCTATAATTCATTTTCAGCGTAAAATAGATGAATATTTACATTAATTTTATCGAAACTCATTTGCATAAACCAAGCGTTATTGGAAGATCCTGAGGTGAAGCGACGCCCAAATAAATATGCCATTTTTGCAGTTTTCGTGTTTGTGATACTTTCTTGTGCGCAGCAGAGACCCGTGCTTTATCCGAATCCTCACTTGAGGTATGTCGGTAACGAAACCGCTGAAGCAGATATTGATGTATGCATCCAGAAGGCGGTCGATTATGGCACTAAGGAAAATAGCGACGCGAGAGTGGCGAAGGATACCGCAAAGGGCGCAGCAGTCGGCGGTGCTACCGGTACGGCGGTTGGAGCAGTTACGGGCAATGTGGGACGTGGAGCTGCTGCGGGCGCGGCGGGCGGCGGTGCAGCCGGCATGACCCG
>JASFJP010000213.1:0-7449 GCA_050121225.1 Desulfobacterales bacterium | reverse complement strand
GATTAGAGCCCATGGAGTTCCACCGACAATCAAGCGAGATCTTAAGAAGGCTAATTTCAACGTTATTGACGCCACCTGCCCCCGCGTTATTAAAGTCCAAAGCATCATTCGCAAACACGCCCAAAAAAAATATGCCTCGATCATTATTGGCGACAAAGACCATCCTGAAGTTATCGGTCTGCTAGGTTATGCTCGAGGGAATGGGCATGTCGTCGGTAATTTTGAAGAAATAGAAGCGCTTCCGGCCTTTGAAAGGGCCATAATTGTCGCTCAAACAACTCAAAATACCCACTTTTTTGAATGTGTTAGAGAATGGGCCGCCACCCATTTTCCCCACTACAAGGTTTTCGACACCATTTGTGATTCAACCGGAAGGCGCCAGGAAGAGGTAAAACGTTTAGCTGAGTCTGTGGATGCGGTAATTGTAGTCGGTGGTCACAGCAGCGGGAATACACAGCGACTTTTTGAAATTGCACGAGAAACAGGCAAACCGGCCTATCATATCGAAACTGAATCGGATCTTGCTTCTATTGATATGGAGATTATGGCCTCTGCCCGGCACATCGGAATCACGGCCGGTGCATCTACACCAAACTGGATAATAAAAAAAGTCTATAGAGCGCTCGAATCATCACTGATGAATCGCAGGCAGAAGTGGCGTAGAGCACTTTTTGACCTGCAGCGGGTGTTTTTACTGACAAACATTTACGTATCTGCGGGGGCCGGGGGATTATGCTATGCATGTTCAAAACTCCAAGGCATCAGTCAATACTATCCGTACATATTAATATCTATGCTTTACGTCCAGTCCATGCATATTCTGAATCATCTGACAGGTAGTCAGGCCGACAAATTCAATGATCCCGATAGGGCCAATTTTTATGAAAAATATAATAGGCTTCTCAATACGCTTGCTATGGTGGCCGGTGGTGTAGGGTTGGTGATTGCTTACAGCTTGGGTCTGTTTCCCTTTCTGATACTCCTGATTATGAGTCTCTTAGGCCTATCGTATAACATCAGCCTCGTTCCAGCAGGATTCTTGCGTGCAAAATATAGGAGAATTCGAGATATTCCCGGATCAAAGACCTTTTTGATCGCCATGGCCTGGGGAATTGTAACCGCGCTGTTGCCCCCCCTGGCGATAACCGGCAAAACCCACTGGGTAACCATTTTAATTTTTGTGTGGTCATCCGGCATCGTATTCGTGCGAACCGCATTTTTTGACATCCTAGACATGCAGGGTGATCGCATCGTCGGTAAAGAGACGATTGCAATCTTGCTTGGAGAGCAAAAATCGCTGCGCCTTTTAAAAATAATGTTGATCATTTTGATTGCGTCCTTGCTACTGCTAAGTACCCTGCATCATATTTCATATCTGGGATTTTTTCTGATTGGTTGTCCAATTTTTCTATTAGTTCTTGTTTCTGCCTATGAAAGGGGTTTTTTACTGCCCAGTGTTAAACTCGAATTTCTTGTAGAAACCAACTTTATTCTAGCCGGAATATTTGCATTTATCTGGTCGATGCTGAGCTTTTAAAACGGGAGAATACACAATTTATTATGACGCTGTATAAAACCATTGACCAGTCCATGATCAAGTGTCGGCTTCAAATCGCAGATTTGAAATAATGAAAGAAATAGAACCAGTGAAGCACCCAATCGAAGATGTGTTGGATCTGCATACCTTCCAACCGCAGGACCTTCCCGAACTGCTGGAAGACTATTTGCATGAATGCTTGCAGGTCGGCATTTTTTCCGTGCGTATAATTCATGGAAAAGGTAAAGGTATTCAAAAAAGACGGGTTCAGGAGTTGCTTGGAAAAAACCCCCTGGTTCTGTCGTTTGCGGATGCACCGCCGGAGGCCGGTGGCTGGGGAGCGACATTGGTCAATCTCAAAAACACAAAGGAGACGAATCCATGAAACGCCCGGTCGCAATCATTTTAGGCATCTTTATTTTTCCATTTTTATCCCACGCTGGTTCAGAAATGGTTACCAGCAAGGCCACTCCCAAAGAAGTGTATGAAAAAGTTGCCGAGGCGGCCAACTATCTTGCCCGCTATGGTGAGGGTGGGGTGAAAGAATTGCAAAATCCAGATGGTCGTTTTGTTTGGAAAAACACCTATGTTATGGTTGTAGAATGTGAAGTCAATTCATGTTTCCCTAATCCAAAAGCCGATTATGTCGGCATGTCGCTTAAGAAATATAAATGCTACAAAACCAAAAAATTTTATGTCCTTGAGTTATGCAATAAAGTCAGGGCGAATCCGAAAGGGGCGTGGACGGAATACTGGTGGCCGAAACCCGGCTACGATCAACCTCAGCGGAGAATCAGTTTTATGATGCAAGTGCCCGATCAACCCTATCAGGTTATTTCCAGCACTTATGACGACAACACGTCGTTAGAAAATCTCGATAAAATTTCAAAGACGGCGACATCAGGGAGTGATTAGATCACGTCGGGTTACCGTTAAGCCCCAAGAAATGCTAGTACGGAGTACCGGAACCACGTGAAAGCCTTTTAATTTTCATTATAATGAGGCGCAAGCCCAAGGTCGACTCGCCGGATATTCTCCGCCACGACTTTCACAATACCACGCATGGAGACATCGGTGGATCCCGCGATATGAGGTGTTGCCATCACGTTAAAGCTGAATATGGTATCATCCGGGGACGGCGGTTCTTCCCAGAATACATCCAAACCCGCACCGGCGATTTGCCCCGCAGATAAAGCATTTCTTAATGCGTCATGATTCACCAGGCCCCCTCTTGAGAGGTTAATCAAATAGGCATCGTTCTTCATCCAGGAAAAAGATTCAGCATTCATCAGAAATTTGCTTTCGACCGTCAAGGGAAGACTTAAAATGACATAATCTGATTTTCCCAAAAGAATTCTGAGATCGTTCGGCCCGCCGACCCATTCGAGCCCGAGTTCTTTTTTTGCCGCCTGGGGATTGTAACGTTTGATACCAATCAAATGAACATTAAAAGCTTTGAGTCGTTTTATCAATGCACGGCCGATACCGCCGAGTCCGACGATTCCTACCGTCCGACCGCTCAAGGACCTCCCCTGGGGTACGCCCATTTTGCGATGTCGCAGGCTGTCTGCCATCTCTCGAAAATTGCGGGACAACCCGATCATCATATATATGCCTAACTCGGCAACCGAATCTGCATTACCGGAAATATCTGTCGGAACATTGGCTACCCAAATATCTCTGCTTCTTGCCGCTTCAAGATCAACTCCCTCCAGTCCGGCACCACACTGTTGAATGAGTTGCAGCTGGTCTTGGTCTTGCAGAATTTCTTCGGTCACCGGACACATGGTGGGGATCAGAACATCGTATCCCTTTAAACTATCTATCTGAAATCCACCTGTTGCTTCAAAATAATGTTCAGGAAGCGCTTCGCGTACTAAGCCTAAAAATCCTCCCCAGGCATTCTCCGGCGCCGCAAAAAGTATTTTCATGGCAGATGCTTTCCGCTGTAATAATGTTGAAAAATTGGTTTTTGTATTTACCAGGCTTCAAAAGGCAGGTCAAATTTTATTTAGCCGCAACCTTCTAGTTTAATGCAATGATGAGAGAGCGATGCCTGGCAATGGGGTAGGAATTCAAAGACAAGTTGACAAAATAAACGCCAAGCGAGGTGGGGTCCTCATGGCACCCAATCAAAGAAGAGTACATCACCTCCGCCAACGAGGGGTCCAGAAAGACGCGAATTATCATCGCCGTCTGGCTCTGAGGCGAATAACTCATCAACTTCAGATGTGTCTTGATCGGCAATGTAGCCTATTCCCGAGTCGTCCGGTGCCCAGCCAAACGCTGCCCCTGAAGCCGAAATTCCAGCCCCGGCCATGGATGTATCGGACACAAGATCGTTGACGTTGCCGTCGGGAGTAGACGTAAATAGTTCCAGAACGCCAGGTGTGTTCTGATCGGCACTGTAGGCGATTCGCGAGCTGTTTGAGGCCCATTCAAAATCGGAGACACCATTGCCGGCCATAGGCGTGCCGGATACCTTTACGTTTCCGACATTGCTGTCATTGGGCGAAATGTACAGTTCAATTTTCTGGTCGGTATCCTGGTCAGCAATGTATGCGATTCTGAAGCTGTTCGGTTGCCAGAGAAAGTCTTGCACGTCTCCTTCTGCCACCAATGCACCTGAAACCAAATCATTTTCACTGCCGTCCGGTGCAGACGTAAAGAGCTCGAATTCACCCACAGTATCCTGATCGGCAATATAGGCAATACGGAAGCTGTTCGGTGCCCAGCGAAATGCCTCGCCCATATCGGCCACCCCGGCACCGCTCATTGGGGTTCCGGATACTCGAAGATTCCCGATGCTGCTCCCCGCTGGGGAGACAAATAATTCAATTTTGTCATCATTCAGCTGGTTGGCCGAATAGGCAATCAATGAACTATCCGGTTCCCAGGCAAAAGCAAAGACATCTCGGGTATCTAAAAAATCCCCCGATACTTTCTGATTATCACCCCCGTTGGGCAGATTACTGAATAACTCGTTCTTTTCGTCAGCCAAACTATCTGCCAAATAAGCGATTCGGGAACTATCGAATGCCCAATCAAACTTCTGAACGCTACCCCCAACCACCGGCAGACCGGAAATCGGAAAATTATCTTGCCTATCCGCTCTGGTGTTGTAGAGCTCCAATTGAGTGAGGTTCGTTCGTTGCGCCGTGTATGCGATGAAAGCGCTATTGGGTGCCCATTTGAAGATGGAAACATTTCCGTCGGCGAACAGGGGCGAAATGGAAACTCTGAGATTGCCTGTTCCGTCAGGAACCACCGTGAACAACTCAATATTATCGATATTAATCTGGTTGGCGCGATACGCAATCCGGCTGCCATCAGGCGCCCATTTAAAATCATCCTCTACGTTGGATGCGGATAGCAACAAACCCGAAACCTTAATTGCTGTGCCGCCATCCACGGGCACAACGTAAAGCTCAAATTGATCGTCGACCTCCTGATCCGCCAGATAGGCAACCAGCATACCGTCGGGGGAGACTTCAAAGGCGACCACATCACCACCACCGATCAACTGATCGTTGAGTTTGATAATTTCCATACCGTCATCAAAGGAAGCATATAGTTCATCTTGACCATTTACATCTTTATCGGCAAGGAAGATCACTGGAGGGAACTTTGGAAGGTCCAACAATTGGACCAAATCGTTGGTGTCATCCGAGCTATTACCGCATGCCATAACCAGCGTGAGTAGTGATGCGAATGCGACGACTATCATCAGAGTATTTTGGATTCGTTCAGTTTTCATGGTAATTAATCCATTTCAATTCGTTATGGATAACCTAAATAAACTATCTTGTCTAAAAATAACTGCATTTCTTTTTTTATATATTTGTAGATACTTAGATCCCCGTGAATACCGGGATTTGGAAGAAGCGATTCTTAAAAAGCTATCGCTGTCAAGGTTTGCAGGAGGAGGTTAAGTGAATATAATAATTTTAAAGAAAAAGGTCAACCCTGTTTTAGCGCCAATTGCGAGTGTACACCTTTTTTACTTTCAACTTAAAATTAGAGATGCAAAAAGATAGGTTGTCCGGGATCATCAAAAAATAGGCAAAACATTTCAATTTATGGACTCGATTACACAATGTTATGAACTTTTTTTCTTAAAATTTTCTTCATATATGCTCTCTATATTGGGTAACTATTTATAATCTAAATAATTTAATAATTTTTCAGTTAATCGCCCACTCCTGCATGATTTTTGCTAATTAACGATGAAAGAATGTCATCTAATTCTAATGGATATCAGGTGCAGCTCGCTTTGCTTGTTTATCCAATGTCTCACCCCGGGGGATTAAAGAAACTCGCCTTCAAAAAAAGTTTTTAGGGATAATGGTCGAAGGTGATAAAATTTACGTCCAGAAAGGAGCACGCCTGCTAATGGCAACGAACTTCCAGCTATTTCCTCATCGAAACAGAAACAGCCTGCATCTGCAACTTTACGGTGATTTTGATGGTACCTCTGCGTATGAATTAATAAATGCTTTAAAAAAGCATGGAGACGACGTCATTCAAATCTTCATTGATACGAATGACCTTAACAATATCTATCCCTTTGGTGTCGATGTTTTTCAAAAGAACCTAAATGTCATAGTCAAAAATTACAGCAGCTTCATATTTATTGGTAAAAACAAGCACAGATTCGCGGCGTAAGCGAAAAAGCTTTTGTACCTGCGTATCTAAAGTTTTATTTCCGTTACCATCAATCCAGATTAAATCTATCGCAACTGAACTTCAGCAATTCCACTCCAGATTACCCCGTAAATGCCACCCGCCGCATTTCACTTTGACCTTTACATTCAAATACGATATATACTCACCATTTCAACCCAAAATTAACACCCGACACATTACCATGAGTCAGTCTTCATTGATACTTAAAGAAAGCAGGGAGGAGGTAAGAAAAACTCAAAGAGATTACAATAGGCAATTTAAGGAATTCAGAAAGAAATTTAAAAAAAAACGACGGCCAAAAACAACAGCATTTTATTGGTATTTGGCTATTGGACTTTTAAGTATAATCGTGCTAGCAACCGTATTAATATATTTATTTTATGATTTCTTAACACTCAATTTTATATCGGCTGGGTCGTAAAAAATAATCGATATAAAAACAAGAGGGGCCTATGAAATCCATTACGCCATGCATCTACATAAACGATGATGAAATTGAGCTGAAACAGATCACAATTAGGTATGGCAAGTTGAAAAAACAGAGGAAGTTTACCGTTAGCGAAGCTGAAAAACGTGGTTTGGTAAAAGTAGAATCGGGACCGTACAATCTGAGTAATGAAAATTTCTCTAAAACTATCGCCATACTCGATGAAAAAGTTGGGATATGCCTTTCAACAAAGGGATTGGTGCATTAATCCTTCCATCTCAACCAATTCTTAATGTGCAAGCGCTGTCGGTATAACCACCCAACGATACTTCAGAGTTCCGCATCAAGGCAACCGTTTTCAATCGAACTGTAAGGCATCACACAAATAAGACCTCACGTGAAATTCTCACTCAAGGTAATACCCCTCTGATTTGTTGTATGATGTTGTTTTAACCTGCTTTTTTAACCGCAACCTATTCTCTTCTTTCCGTTTCCGTCTCTCTCTCATGATGATAATCAACATCACAACAATTGTACCCAATGAAGATAGTAAAAAGAATCCCTCAGCAATTATATCATTCATGCACACCTCCTAATGTCACCTCTATAGATTATCGGAGATTTATAGAGAAAACTTTAGGTGCAGGTTCACCTCGTTTCAGTACCAAATTTGGACAATACATATAGACCAGGCAAATCTAATAGTTTTGTTCTTGGATTCTCCCAGTCAAGAATAATCACCAGTAGTCTTATTAATTTAACAAAGATCCGGCACAATGGTCAAGAAATTACCTGTGCC
>JASFJP010000212.1:0-7450 GCA_050121225.1 Desulfobacterales bacterium | reverse complement strand
AAAGGGCGTCCTTTTTTGCCTGAACCCCGCCCAATTCTATCCCCTGCCGTTTTAAGATATCATAATAAATATTGATTTGTTCTATGTAGCGGACAGGTTCGGTTCCCCTGCAATAGCCGTATTTAGCTTTTTTGTAATATTTTTTATATCTTAACAACGGCAGGGTCTCTTCGAGAGATTCCCATAAATTCGGATCGAGATTCTTCTGAATTGCCAGGTTGCGGGCATCGTAGATATGCCCCTGACCGATATTGTAAGCAGCAATGGCGATCAGCAAACGGTCGTTACCCTCTGCTTTGTCGAAAAGGTCATACAGTTTTTTTAAATAGCGGACACCGGCATTGATATTTTCCACAGGATTATAGATATCGCCGACGCCTAAGCTGCGGGCTGTGCTTGGAAGCAGCTGCATCAAACCTCTGGCTCCGGAGGGACTTTTAGCCCATGGATTGAAATGGGATTCTTGATAAATTTGTGCAGCAATCAATCGCCAATCAAACCCGTGCTTTTTTGCAGCGACTTTGATAAACGGGCTGTAGCGCGAAAGGCGGGTTTTGATTCGGCGGTGAAATGCTCTTAGATCGACAAAATCGACATCACCGATTTCTCCGTAGTATTCATCATAGATTTCTCCGAATTTGCCATTTTCTTTGATGGTTTTGAAAAACGAATTAATTTTTTCCATCAATTGATTAGCCTGGGGATGCACCGCCCAACCGAGATACTCTGCGTCATTAACCGGGCTGCCCATAATAGCCGCGGGATAATGGCGCCGATTGAGTAGGGCAACGTTGCTGTCCGCAACCGTTAAATCGATTTCACCATCGGCAACTCTCTGAATCAACTCTTCGGTGGGCAGATCATCGTGTAGCTCAATGGCAAAATTGATTCCCTGATTTTGCAGCTCTTGGAGCCGTTCCTGATACGAGGTGGCCGTACGAACGTGAATGGTCTTACCCACAAGATCAGTTAAATTTTTTATCTTCACACCGTTGCGGTGGGAGATTATATGCTGTTGAATCTGCATGTATCCATTTGAAAACACGACCTGTTCTTTGCGACTAGAAGTGATTGTCATGCCGGCTGCGATCAACGCACAGCTTCCATTTTCTAGCGCTGGAATCATTTCTTCCCAATTTTCGGCCAATTTTAGATTTAGGCGGACGTTCAAATAATCTGCGAATGCTTTTAGCAGCTCATACTCGAATCCCATTGGTTCGTCGCGATAAATATAGTAACAATGTGGCGTATTACGTGTTATTACAGTTAGTTCACCCGCTTTAAGGATTTTGTGTAGGGTGATATATTTATACTTATTTACGAACGGATTGATGAGGTAGAGAATGATCACGATCCACAAAACGACGACAGTAAATTGAAAGGTGCGCTGCTCTCGAAAGATACTATTGATTGCTGATAGTTTCACCCAAAATATCCCCGGTGTAGATGCTTCTTTTTGTCATTTTCGCTGTTGATCCTGACATACCAAACATCTGGCAGGCAGTTGAAAATTTGCTCAAACTCAAAACGCTCCCAGCTGGCAAGGTTTGACTTTTACATCTAATGCTTCGCAAGCGGCACTGACGGACATCCTTGGAACATTGAAGGATTTAGCCAGATTCCATGCGTCAAGACAGGACAGTTTTCCATCCGTTAAACTCGAATAAATCGATTCTTTGAGTTTGAGGTTATCCGGTGTCATCGGCTTTACCGCTTTTTTATGGGGTTTGTAGCCGAAGAGTCCCAGCTGACATTTAGACAGTTTTATTTCATTTAAATCCAGCGCCTTGCCGATATCCGCGGGTGACACCTTGAGCTCTTGGGCAATTTTAAATGCAGCAGCGCAAGTCACTTCCCCATTCTTGGCAGTCTTTTCTATTGCCGCTTTAACAGCAGGGTCCACGTGGTTCTCAGATTCGTGTTTATCTGAGAATTTCTCCCCCTTTTTTGCTTTCATCACTTGTCTCCTTTGAGTCCTTTTTTGAATATATTTTTGTCTTTTTAGAACAATAAACGCATTTTCTATTTGACTTGAACAAACCCAGCTTGTTTGATAGTTTAAAACTTTTAAGATTTTATATTCCTATTTGAAAACTCCAAATCGACGATTATTCCCTAAATTAACGCACAAGTATACCATAGTTTTAATTTCGTTTGCAATTGAACGTGGTAAGATTGATTGTGCCGGACAGAGGGTAGATCGGAATAACGCTAGATATCAAGATGTTACCTCACTCACGTAGAAAAACACACCAGATAGCTATTGGGGATGTTTTCATAGGGGGTGGCGCACCCATCTCCGTTCAGTCCATGACCAACACGCCGACTCAGGATGTCGCTGCCACTGTTTCCCAAATCGAACGTCTCACTCAGGCGGGGTGTGAAATTGTTAGGGTGGCTGTTCCTGATGCCGAGGCTGCTGAAGCTATTGCAGTCATCAAAAAAAAAGTTTCTATACCGCTTATCGCCGACATTCATTTTGATTATCGTTTGGCAATAGCCTCAGCCCGAGCGGGTGCTGACGGATTGAGGCTTAATCCCGGCAACATCGGCGGCCGGGCGAAAGTGAAAGCAGTTGCGGATTGTGCCCGTGATCTGAATGTCTCGATTCGCATTGGCGTGAATGCCGGTTCTCTGGAAAAAGATCTTTTAAAAAAATATCAGGGAGTGACACCGGAAGCCATGGTTGAAAGCGCATTGCGGCACATTGAATTGCTAAAATCACTTGACTTTCACCAGATGAAAATATCGTTGAAGGCGTCGGATGTTGAACGCACTGTAGCAGCCTATCAGCTTTTGGCGGCTGAGACGGATCTTCCGTTTCACATTGGTGTCACGGAAGCCGGTACCCTTTATTCCGGGATCGTTAAATCTGCTTTGGGAATCGGCATGCTGCTTTCCAAGGGGATCGGTGATACGATCCGAGTTTCGCTGACACGGGATCCGGTGGAAGAAGTGCGCGTCGGTTTTGAAATTCTTAAGGCCCTGGGCATCCGACAACGAGGACCCGATATCATTTCCTGTCCCACTTGCGGACGCTGCAACATTGACTTATTTGATATTGTGGAGCGAATAGAAAAAGCTCTTATGACCGTCTCTTCGCCCATTAAAATTGCCGTCATGGGTTGCGTTGTAAACGGGCCGGGTGAAGCGCGCGAAGCCGACATCGGAATTGCAGGTGGTGAAGGAAACGGAATTCTTTTCAGAAAAGGGAAAGTGGTGAAAAAGTTCCCCCAGGACCAACTGGTCGACGTGTTGTTGGCGGAAGTGGAAAGATACGAGAAAAAAGAACGCGAATGAAAGGAAGGATATGGGAAAGCAAACACAATCGGCCGTGACGCCGACGAGAACCGCGGACTATCCGGAATGGTATCAGCAGGTCATTAAGGCATCCGATTTAGCGGAAAAATCACCGGTGAGAGGATGCATGGTAATCAAGCCCTGGGGTTATGCGCTTTGGGAAAATATCGTGCGTGTCATGGATGATATGTTTAAAGCCACCGGAGTTAAAAACGCATATTTCCCTCTGTTTATACCGCTAAGCTTTCTGGAAAAGGAAGCCGAGCACGTCGAAGGTTTCGCCAAAGAATGTGCGGTTGTCACCCACCACCGTCTCGAAAAAAGTGCTGCCGGCAATCTTGTTCCGGCAGGTGTTCTAACGGAACCGCTGGTGGTCCGTCCCACATCTGAAACCATTATTGGAGATTCGTTTTCGAAATGGGTTAGCAGCCATAGAGATTTGCCCATTCTGATCAACCAATGGGGCAACGTGGTGCGATGGGAGATGCGTACCCGTATATTTTTAAGAACCAGTGAATTTTTGTGGCAAGAAGGGCATACCGTTCATGCCACCGAATCGGAGGCGATCGAACGCACAGAACTGATGCTCGACGTGTATGCCCGTGTGGCCGAAGAATATTTGGCTATGCCGGTGATACGAGGAAGGAAATCAGCTGCCGAACGTTTTCCTGGAGCGGTGGATACCCTGTGCATTGAGGCAATGATGCAGGATCGAAAGGCGCTGCAGGCCGGCACATCTCATTTTTTGGGGCAGAATTTCGCCAAGGCATCAGAAATAAAGTTTCAGACAGCCAAAGAATCAGAGCAATATGCATGGACGACATCATGGGGGGCATCTACCCGGCTTATTGGTGGGGTGATTATGATACATGGAGATGATGATGGAATCATTCTGCCCCCGAAAGTTGCGTCGGCGCAGGTGGTCCTCATGCCGATTATCCGGAAACCCGAAGATCGGGAAACGGTGCTGTCCTACACGGAACGTCTTGCCAAGGAGTTGAGGGATCAATCCTACCACCGACGCCCGATTGTTGTTGAGATCGACAAACGCGAGATTGGTGGCGCCCGCGGTTGGGATTGGATTAAAAAAGGAATACCCTTAAGGGTTGAAATCGGCCCCAGGGATATAGCGAATAACTCTGTTTATCTTGGACGCCGGGACAGGGCACATGACGAGAAATATTCTTTAAGAAAAGAGCAGCTTGTGGCAGAGATCTCCAATATTATGGATGAGATCCAGGCCAATCTATACAATAGAGCACTCGCCTTTCGAAATGAGAACACCCAATTTATAGAAGACAGTCGCTCCTTTTACGAATTTTTTACCCCGCGGCATGCGGAAAAACCGGAAATCCATGGTGGCTTTGCTTTCTCCCATTGGTGCGGAAATGACGCCTGTGAACTTAAAATAAAAAATGATCTTGGCGTGACCATTCGTTGCCTTCCCTTTGATCAAGGGAATGAAACTGGAACATGCATATCCTGCGGGAAGGCAGGGGCCAGCCAGGCTGTATTTGCGAAAGCTTATTAATCTAGTCCCTGGGCTTTGGTAGCAGCTAGTTGCTCGGTTGCATCTTGCAACTGCTGCTCGCTTAGAGGTGATATGCGATTATTACCACGAGATTATCGACGGGCAACCGGGAGCACAAATCAGCCGGCAACCATTTGCGAGTAACCAGCATTGATTCGTATAAACGATATTATTGATCAAATTCAAGCGTACCATTCGGAAGCGGACATAGACATCATTGAGCGTGCTTATATTTATTCCGCAAGGGTTCACGAAGGTCAAGTGCGCTTGTCCGGTGAGCCTTATCTTTCTCATCCCCTTGAGGTGGCCGGTATTCTTGTTGAAATGAAGCTGGATGCGATCAGTGTCGCGGCTGGTCTGCTGCACGATGTCATCGAAGATACCCACGCAAATCCACTAGAAATTAAAAAGTTGTTCGGTCCTGAAGTACTTCACATTGTCTCCGGCGTCACTAAACTCAGCAGCCTCTCGTTTCATAGCTCTCGTGCACGACAGGCAGAAAGTCTTCGTAAAATGCTACTCGCCATGGCCGATGATATCCGGGTTATTATGATCAAACTGGCCGATCGACTTCACAACATGCGTACCTTGGAATTCCACACATCGAACAAGCGTAAAGAAATTGCCAGGGAAACCCTCGATATTTACGCCCCGATTGCTGCCCGTCTCGGGATTTATTGGATAAAAAGCGAGCTCGAAGAAACCTCATTTAAAAATGTTCAACCGGATGAGTTTAACCAGATTCAAATGCTTGTCGCCAAATCCAAAACAGAGCGCGAAAAATATATAGCTACCGTCAAAAGCTATATCGAAAAGAAGATGGCTGAGACGAATTTGAAATGTGAGATTCTGGGACGCAACAAGAACTACTATAGCATTTACAATAAAATGATTTCTCAGAATCTGCCGTTTGAAGAAATTTATGATATTATTGCCTTTCGAATTATCCTCGACTCGATTTCTAAGTGTTATGAAGCTCTGGGAACGATTCACTCCATGTGGAAACCCATCGATCACAAGTTCAAGGATTACATCGCACGTCCCAAGCCGAACATGTATCAGTCGCTACACACGACGGTTATCGGTCCCTTCGGCGAGCGAATAGAAATCCAGATACGTACTCGGGAAATGGACCGGGTCGCCAAATCCGGAATTGCTGCCCACTGGAGTTATAAGGAAGGTAAGCGTATTGATGAAAATATAAGCGAAAAATTTGCCTGGATTCAGGATCTCGTCGAAAATCAGGAAGATTTCAGGGACCCGGGAGAGTTCTTGGAAAATGTGCGGATTGATTTGTTTCCAGATGAAGTTTACGTTTTCACTCCTCGGGGTGAAATCAAGACGTTGCCCCGCGGAGCGACGGCGGTTGATTTTGCTTATATGATCCATACAGAAGTCGGCAATCAATGCACCGGTGCTAAAGTTAACGGCCAAATGATCTCGCTGACCTATGAACTGAAAACCGGTGACATTGTAGAGGTAATAACTTCCAAAAATCATCACCCAAGTAAAGATTGGCTAAAATTTGTTAAAACCGTTAAAGCTCGTTCCAAAATCCGTCATTGGATTAAGACCCAAGAAAAAGAACGCAGTATTACTTTGGGACGGGAGATGCTTGAAAAGGCCTTTCGAAAAGAAAAACTGAGTTTCAATACCATGGTAAAAACCGAGAAAATGGAGGATGTGGTTGCCCATTTCGGTTTTAAAACGGTTGATGATATTATCGCTAATGTCGGATATGGAAAAATTACACCCCTGCAGATTGTCCGCAAATTTGCCCCCAGACAAGAACCGGAGGAAGTCCAGGAGTCAATATTTAACAAACTTGTGGATCGAGTTGTACGCAAAAAGAAACTCAAGAGCGGCGTACTCGTCAAAGGGGCGGATGATATTTTGATAAAATTCGGGAAATGCTGTCAGCCGGTTCCCGGAGATCCGATTATCGGCTACATTACTCGCGGCTATGGTGTGACGGTCCACCGAACCAACTGTGTCAATGCATTGCGTATGAATCCTGAACGTCAAATTGAAGTGGAATGGAGTCAGGCGGTTGTCGAGACCTATCCTGCAAAAATTCGGATTATCTCACACGATCGATTCGGATTGCTGGCTGACGTTGTTGGTAACATCAGTAAATTTGGAGCGAATATCCTTAATGCAAAAACCGAAACACGGGAGAACAAGATGGTCGACAGCTTTTTCACTATTGCCGTCGAGGATATCAATCATTTAGAAAAGATAATTTCTGCGATTAGAAAAGTTAAACTCGTACAGGACGTCAAAAGAATCGGCTAGGGCGCCTTAACCACGTAGCCGGATTTAATGCAGTTAGTGCAAACAACCATCTTTTTGACTCTGCCATTTGAAAGTGCTCGCACCCTTTGGAGATTGGGATTGAAGCGGCGTTTCGTCAGATTGTGAGCGTGACTGATGTTATGGCCCACCATTGGCTTTTTGCCACATATTTCACACATCCGTGCCATAATTTCGTTCTCCTTATTTCAAATTAACTGATTAAAAGCAAAATTGAACTTTTTACACTAAAATGATGAGGCTGTAAAGGGTTTATTCAATTAACTTAGGGCATCGAGAGTGGCCGTATGAGAATCACCGATCGGG
>JASFJP010000211.1:0-7460 GCA_050121225.1 Desulfobacterales bacterium | reverse complement strand
ACTCGTTAGGAAAGACCACCGGTTGGATTCATCGGACCACCCTCCAACAACGCGAGGTCACGATGATCAACGGCGTGGCATATGATCACATCGATGATGACGGCCTGTATGTCACGTTTAGGGGAAAAGACAGAGTTTTGGAAGTGGATACTATTATTATCTGCGCCGGCCAAGAGCCCAACAGAAATCTTCAAAAGGAAATGGAAATTAGAGGCAAGACGGTCCATCTGATTGGTGGTGCTGAACGTGCAATTGAACTCGATGCTAAGCGCGCCATCGATCAGGGAGTCAGGCTGGCTGCAGTTATATAGCGTCGATTTGGTGAATGTGTCAGTTCAAGGGTGCTATCTATTTTTCCAAACTGGCGTTTCTTTGGTCAAAAATGCACCAATACCCGTTTGGGCGTCTTCGGCCTCCAGATTCATGGTGATGGTGTGTTTGGCATAATGCATGGCATTAATATCCGTCTGATCCACCTGGGCATAAAAACCCTGTTTTCCAATGGAAAGTATAAACCCGCTGGCTTCTGAGATTTGAAGGGCTAATTTTTCGGTTTCCTCTTCTAAATCGCCCAGAGGTACCACTTTGTTAATTAAACCGAGTTCTTTGGCCTCTCGGGCGGGATAATAACGTCCAGTCAACAACATTTCCATCGCCGCTTTTCTTCCGATAGCCCGCGTAACGGCCACCATCGGTGTGGTGCAGAAAAGGCCGATTTTCACGCCAGGCGTTGCGAATCTGGCACCTTCTTCGGCCACTGCTAGATCGCACCAGGCTGCCAACTGACAGCCTGCAGCGGTCGCAATACCCTGAACTTGCGCGATAACCGGCTGTGGAATTTCATGAATCAACTGCATCATCCGGCTGCATTGATCAAATATAAATTTATACTCCCGAACACCGCCATTGACCATTTCGGATAGATCATGACCGGCACAAAAATGCTTACCGGCAGCTCGAATGACCAGCACTTTGATTGACTTATCCGTCGATACGGTGGTTAATGCATCGATTATTTCATTGATCATATTTTTTGATAGCGCATTAATTTTTTGGGGCTTGTTTAAGGTCAAATAACCAATCGCTCCACTGCTGGAATAAGTTATCTCATCATAAACCATTGTAAATCTCCTTTTGGGCATTCGGGTTAACATTATTGAACATGGGCGAAAATCGTTTTAATTCAGGGGGGCTTGTCAGTCAAGTGAAATACGGTTTTAGATAGATAAATGAAATTAATAATTTATTTAATATCAAGTATATAAATAATATATCTAGAGTTTTACTCAAAGTATAAAGACAACCCTGAAATCCTGATTCATCCTGAATATGGCATCTAGAATAAATATTGTTTTACGATGTTCATTAGAGACGGCGAAGGCTTCGCCAAAGATCAATGCAATGGCAGGTAAGGATGATGGTTCGAATAAACCTGGGAGCGTGATCCTTTCACGCCCACTTAAAAATCCGAACAATACGGCTGTTTAAGTGGACGCATAAGGTTACAGAAATAATGCTAGTAACTCCTGAATCGAGTGAAAATAATCTCACTTGTGACCAGTCGTGGTCCCGACCGTATTCGTGAAACTGGGATTAAATCGGTGTCCCTTCAGGATCCGGCTCTTCCATCATCGCAGGCGTCATCGAAATCGTCTAAGCGAGAGTGTTCAGCCGTTGTGCTGGTGGTGCATGCATCCAATTTGACTTCTTTCATCTGCTGACCGCAACACTCCGGTGCTGTCGATTTATCGGCATGCATTTCATCTTTTTTCCCACAATTCTCACATTCAAAAACTTGCTTGTCTTCCATGGATTCCTCCCCTTGGATGGATATGTTATGCATTTGTAAAGATTAAAATAAGCGATTTACCTCCAAGTGTCAAGCACTGCTCACGATACAGACCTGATGAAAACGGTATTCTAAAGACCTTTCACCATAGAACCGTTTCCTTTGCAATTCTTTTTTTCTCTAACTTCCGATAAGCCCCACAATCGCACCGGTCATACAGGTAGCCAAAGTACCTGCGATGATGGATCGAAACCCCAGAGCAACGATTTCATCTCTACGAGACGGTGCCATAGTTCCCATACCGCCGATCATGATACCCAAGCTGCCGGGATTGGCAAATCCGCACATGGCATATGTCATAATTAGGAGGCTCTTGGGGCTTAACGCAGCGGGTGGTAAACGACTCATATCGACATAGGCTATGAGTTCGTTGAGAACCGTTTTCGTCCCCATAAGCGCACCGGCCGTTATGGCTTGATTCCAGGGTACTCCCATTAACCAGACGATCGGCGCCATTATCAGTCCCATCAAACGCTGCAAGCTTATCGGTTTACCCCCCACCTCCGGCAAAATGCCCAGAATCAAATTGATAAGATAGACCAACGCCACCAACACGATCAGCATCGCGATTATATTGATCAGGAGCTCAACTCCTTGCAGAGTGCCTTTAGTTACGGCATCCATTGAACTGGATGCCTTTTCCGGAACAGTTAACTCACCGGACGTCAATTCTCCGGTTTCAGGTACCATAATTTTAGAAATTGTAATCGCCGCCGGCACGCTGATAATGGACGCCGTGAGGATGTGCCCCATGACATCGGGAATGATCTCGCTCAAAATACTGGCATACAATACCATAACGGTACCGGCTATAGTCGCCATCCCACAGGTCATGAGAGTGAAAATCTCGCTGCGGGTCATATTTTTGAGATAGGGACGAATGAAAAGCGGCGACTCTACCATCCCCACAAATATATTCGCGGACACACCTAAACCCTCTGCCCCGCCCAATCTCAATGTTCTTTGTAAAATCCATGAAAATGCTTTCACGGTCACCGGCAGGATTTTCCAGTAGAACAACAATGCCGAAAGAGCACTCATAAGGAGAACCAGGGGCAGTGCCCTGAACGCTAGAATAAAGCTAGATCCGGGATACTGTTCGTTAAACGGCAAATCGCCTCCGCCGAGATAACCGAAAACAAAGCTGGTTCCGGCGGTGGTCGCTGCTTCAAGAGATAAAACCAGCCGGTTTAGCAATAAAAAAAATTCCCTAAAGATAGGAAGCTTTAGGAGAATCAACCCTACCAGCAGCTGCAGTAAAATGCCGGCTATTACGATTTTGAATTTGATGAACTTTCGCTTTTCGCTCAGCAGCCAGGCAATTGCTGTAAAGACCAACAGTCCTGCAATGCTTTGGAAAATCATCATTTTATCCTTTCTTGGGGATAGCAGCGGTAGCTATAAAATTCTGTAGGCACAGTCGGTTGAAATAGGATTCGTCGAAGATATTTTAACATATCAGAAGCATTATTCCTTGTCCATCTCGAAAGCCACTCCCTCTTGACGCCTGGTTTCGCTGCATTAGCGTTAAATATCTTGACAACACCCGCTATGAAAGTTAATTCGTGCTTATTCGATATTGCTATTCCCAAGAGCAAGGCACACAATGGTTCTAAATTTGAAAACTCATTATTAGGTGTGTGATGCACGCTGTCATAAAATACACCTTATGGGCGTTTTTGTTTTATGCGATCTATTGCAGTTTTCTTTTTTTGTTGCAGCGAAAGATTTTATTTCCGCGCGGTTTGATACCCGCACCGTCGTCTTCGGAAATGAATATCTCCGGATTGGAAAAACTCTGGATCGAAACTGGATACGAAAGGGTCGAAGCCTGGTTTTTACCCCCGGTGCCCGATATAGCGACAAAGCAGGCACCCGCAGTCATTTTCGGTCATGGCAATGGAGAACTCATTGATTTTTGGCTGGAGGAATTCAGAATACTTCCCCAGCTCGGAATTGGGGTACTGCTTGTGGAATATCCCGGCTACGGACGCTCGGACGGAAGTCCCTCCCAGCAAAGCATAACCCGGACGTTTATAGCCGCTTTCGATGTGCTTGTTAAAAAAGACGATGTCGATGCCGATCGCATTATTCTGTTCGGCAGGTCGTTGGGTGGTGGAGCGGTCTGCGCATTGGCTCAAAATAGACCATCAGCAGCACTGATTTTGATGTCTACCTTTACCTCGGTAAAAGCATTTACTGCCCGATACCTGGCCCCCAAATTTTTAGTGCGCGATCCTTTTGATAACCTATCGCTTGTCAAGGACTACCCCGGACCAATCTTGATCATACACGGTCGCCATGATGAAGTTATCCCGTTTTCCCATGGGGAGAACCTGCATAAGGCAGCTAAGAACAGCAAATTGGTAGTCTATGATTCCGGACATAATGATTGCCCTCCGGATTGGCATATTTTTTGGAAGGATGTTGAATTTTTTTTACGTGGTGCGGATCTTCTACAATGAGTGTCCATCGGAAATGACTTTTTTCAAAAGGTCGGTCCTAGAGCGTTTGCCAGAATAACGTTCCGATAGCGGTTGTTATAAATTGCTATAACCATGGGTGATCATACAAAAGTATCTGCGCCTGTTATTGATCTGGACCAAACCGAACATATTTATGACAACAGGTATAATCCGTTTCCAATCAGGAAATCAATGATATTCTGCTGATCTAATTCTTCTGCCCGACTGCGAGCATGCGATGGTTCATAAAACCATAGTCGCCGTCGGATTGATGTGGAGAAAAATCGGTGTGAACTTTAACCTGCCTGAATCCCACTTGGACAAGTAGTTCCGCAAGCCTATCTGGTGTGTACAGCCGAATGGAATAAGTTTGGTCACGAATCAAACCCTCTTGTTTGCTAACAACCAATTCACGGGCGCAAATGACCTCTCCCTGCAACTCGCGCTGCCGGCAAACAATCGTATCGTCACCAATCTCATGCCATGCGCTTGGGTTAAATGAATTTTTTATAACCGTCCCATCGGTGACATCTACCAGCAACCACCCTGCTGTCTGTAACAGCCGATGAGCTTCGCTTAAAATCTTCATGTCAGCATCCGGTTCCTGAATATAACCAATCGAATTTCCCATTATTAACACCTGGTTAAATGAATTCGAGGGAAGATCAGTCTTTCTGGCGTCACACCGTATCGTTTCAAGCGGATAATTATATTCACCTGCATTCGATCTAGCTTTATCGATTAAGGTTTTTGAATAATCCAAAAGCGTACAGGATGTATATCCACGTCTGCAAAGTTCAAAGCTGTGTCGACCGTGCCCACCGCAAAGATCCAAAATCCGTTGATTCAAATCAATTGGTAACAACTCACATATGACGTCAACCTCTCGGCGGGTGAGAGTCTCATTGCAAACCGAGCGTGCATCTGTAAGCAGGTAGACATCATCAAACAAGAATTTCCACCAATCCGGGTTGACATCAATGCTCATGATTTACCTTTTTCGGGAATCAAACAGGATTCGGTTCGGCTCCGAAACCAAATAGCCCATCGGAGGCTATGATGGCAGCGGTTCCAGCCCACGGATTCGTGCGCGCGATGGCAAGTTCCTCATCTTCAATATTGATGATTTCGTCCAGTTCGCCTTCCAACCACATCTTTTCAAGGGTCAGGCAGTCGGCCCACAACTTTGTACCATAGGATTTCAAGGCTTGAAGTTGAGCGGGGGCAATAATTCTCGGCCGAAGTGCTATTTTGACAGGTCCGAGCAGATAAGTAAAATCACGTTCAAGTGCCAACCTTTTTTGTTCCTCGAAAACCTGAAGCAGATCGCCGGGTTGGATGCTCATGATCGCAGTGTTGATATGATCTGTGGCCTCCCGAACCGTCATATCCGAGTGAAGAATGGCCAAAGGCTGAAAACCGCCTCCGCTGCCTACATTAGTGGGCACCCCCCCAAAACGGCCGACAAACCCGATTAACCCGTTCGGTCCCTGGAGACATCGAAAATCGGTCTGATAGGTTTTCAGAGAAACGGTTGCATTTTCAACCAATGGTATTTCTTCGGCCCATAAGGACAAGGGTATTTTCTGTTGAACAATGTAATTGCCTTCATTTAGGGCTAATTCTATGGCCTCGGTACCGTCGGTGTTTACCTCCCCTACCCGGACTCCATGCCCCGAGTATCCTCTTTCAGGTTTGAGAACCAGACCATCCCAATTTGACTTCGTCCACCCGATCAAATCCTTTATGTCTTCTCCATTTGGCCCCGTAGTCCGACGCTGGTAAAAGCGCCGTGTCCAAGGAGTTCGTTCAACAATTTCGCGGTGAAATTGATTCCGATAGTCTCCTGTAACAACTTCAAACATGCTTTTGACGTTAAACGGCTCGGTGCCCCGTGGATTGATAACCCTGCCCTCTGCAACAGCCTGCAAAGCAGGGTTTAGCTTATGCTTGCGGTGCAATCGGAGCAGGACATCAGTATTGAAATCCATGAATATGATCGATACAGGCTGGCCATGCCAACAAACCTGTCCACCTTTGAGTTCGAGTTCCTGTGGCGCTGTGAGTATCCCAGTTATTCCATTTACAGCGTCAAGCTGCCTAGCTAGATTTATATTCTCGGTGACGTCCTCAAGGGTTTCTTCCTCTGCGACGACGGCAATTAGACCCGAATTACCGCCTTCCCGCTGCCGATGGGCTTCCACCAGCAAATTGGTTAAACCATCCACCGGTGCGAAAAACGAGTGATCAAAATCCAAATTCACATTGATGGCATGAATATCATTAAGCCTATTCCAGATCTCTTTACCGATTTCCTGGGTGGTTCTCTGATAATCCCAACCGCCAGGGCTGCCTAAATTCCATTCTGAATGATATCCGATAAAATTTTCCACGCACGTGTCCTTTGCATCACCTGGTAATTGTTTGAATTCAAGATATGGAAGTCCTTAGCACAATTGACGGATTAGGTCCAAATGAAAACTGACTTTAACTCAAATAGCCTATTTGAATATATATGTTGAACCCAACAGAGTTTAAATTGCATCAAACAATTTAGCTTATCGGTTATCTCGGCGTGACGGCGGTCGTTCTCAACTGCGGTTATGTAAAATCGGAAATTTAATAGATTCGGTCACCTGTAATTCTATCGATCAATGCTTAGATTATCTATACGCTATTAGTGTCCGTTTTTTTAGATATAGTGACGATTTAGCTTGACAGATTTGACAATGGCGGTGCATAAAAACAGGGTCACACCACAGTTAAGTGGCTGGCATTATTATTTCGCGGATAACGGCCTAGATTGAATCTTGAAAAACCGGCCACTTCAAGCGTGTGGTGATGCAATATTTGAGTTTTCATATTCAGTATATCTGTTTTACGCAGAACCCGTAATGAGCTCGGGCAAAATCTCCAACTATATGAGGGTCGTAACTATGAGTCTTCCAGAGAATGATGAATTAAGCAAAGATAACGGGGGATGTCGTTCAGGGATAGAAAGACGGCAATTTATTTACACGGAATGTATCCCAGAGAGAAGATCAGGTAAAGACAGAAGAAAAGGCTTCGACCGCAGAAGTGCTTTAGGTCGGAGGAGAGGATATGAACGTAGAGGTAATCAAAGTTCCGGGTATCGAAATGCTGTA
>JASFJP010000210.1:0-7505 GCA_050121225.1 Desulfobacterales bacterium | reverse complement strand
ATGTGCGTGCGACCACCTCCCAAAAATGTGTTCGTGCCGGTGGAAAACATAATGATTTGGAAAATGTAGGTTATACTGCCAGACACCATACCTTTTTCGAAATGCTCGGAAATTTCTCCTTCGGCGATTATTTCAAGGAAGGAGCGATAGAATTTGCCTGGGATCTGTTAACCCGCGGGTACGGTTTACCGGCTGACAAATTATGGGCCTCGGTTTACCTCGACGATGATGAAGCTTTTGAGCTTTGGAACCGTAATATCGGCGTCCCCGAAGACCGGATTGTTCGATTTGGCGAAGAGGATAATTTTTGGTCCATGGGTGATACAGGGCCATGCGGGCCATGCTCGGAAATACTGATTGATCGCGGAGAAGAATACGGTTGCGGCCGACCGGATTGTACGGCGGGATGTGAGTGCGACCGCTATCTGGAAATTTGGAATCTGGTGTTCATGCAGTTTAATCGTGATGCCTCCGGGGAGATGACCCCACTGCCAAAACCAAGCATTGATACCGGCATGGGACTTGAGCGCATTGTTTCGATCATTCAGGATGTACCTACCAATTTTGATACGGACCTCATCCTTCCGATCATTGGAAAAGTTGAGGATCTGGCAGAAAAGCAATTTGGTGACGAACGCGACACCGACGTGGCTATGAAAGTCATTGCTGATCACAGCCGGGCTGCAGCTTTTCTCATTGGTGACGGTATTCTGCCCTCTAACGAGGGCAGGGGATACGTCCTGCGTCGAATCATGCGACGTGCGATTCGCTACGGGCGAAACATCGGACTGAATCGACCTTTTTTATATGAGACTTCCGAGGTCGTCTTTGAGATTATGAAGGATGCCTACCCCGAACTCTCCGACGCCGCTGCCTTTATTACCAGCGTCATAAGGAATGAGGAAATTCGATTTCTGGAAACCCTTGATACAGGATTAAAGCTGCTAAATGATACTCTCGAGGAACTTCGGGATCAGGGTCGAGATCAGATTCCCGGTGAGGTTATATTCAAGCTGTATGACACCTACGGGTTCCCGGTGGATATTGTTAGAGATGTTGTCAGAGATGAACATATCGACCTCGACATGAACGGTTTCGACCAATCTATGGCAAACCAGCGGGCCAGATCGAAGTCGGTGATGACCTTTGACCGTATCAGCGAAGCGTATAAAAGTCTTTCTGCACAGGGTGTCAAACCCGAGTTTGTCGGATACACAGCACTGACCGCTGATTCTAAAACGCTGGTACTGGTGGCTGACGGTAAGGAGATTGGCGAGGCTTCCGAAGGGCAATTCGTTGAAATTGTCACTGAACAAACCCCTTTTTATGCAGAGGCCGGAGGTCAGGTGGGGGATACAGGGAAAATTACGGGCAACGATTTTGATATGGAAGTCACCGAGACGGTTAAAGATCCGACCGGACTTATCATCCATAAGGGCAAGGTAAAATCCGGGAGAATCCGCAAAGGAGAGAGCGTGACGCTTACCGTGGATAAGAACAAACGCGATGCGACGGCATTGAACCACACTGCCACCCATATCCTTCACGCTGTGCTGCGCCAGGTTCTGGGGGACCATGTCAAGCAGGCCGGCTCTCTGGTGGCGCCCGACAGACTTCGTTTTGACTTCACTCATTTTTCTCAGATCGATATCGACACTCTGGAGGAAATCGAAAGACTGGTAAATCAGCGTATCCGTGAAAATATTCCGACTCACATACAGGAAATGGAAGCTGAAGAGGCATTTAATTCGGGAGCTACGGCTCTCTTTGAAGAAAAATACGGAGATCGGGTACGGGTGGTATCCCTGACTGATTTCAGCAAAGAGCTTTGTGGTGGAACCCATACCGATCTGACCGGCAACATTGGTCTTTTTAAGATCGTCAGCGAGGCCAGCGTGGCGTCCGGAGTTCGGCGCATTGAGGCCCAAACCGGAGACGCCGCCGTGCACTCCGCGCAGCAAACGTCAAGGACCTTGATGGATACAGCGCATATAATGAAAGAAAAACCGGAGACGATTCCACTCAGAGTCCGAAAATTAATCGCAGACCTTAAAGATTATGAAAAAGAAATTAGCCATTTGAAAACCAAGCTGGCTTCCAAAGTCGTCGATATTTCCCCGGAAGCCGTTAAATCGGTCAACGGGGTAAAGGTTTTAGCCAAGAAAGTGATGGTGGATACACCGGCGTCATTGAGAGATTTAGCCGATCAATTCAAAGAAAAAATCCAATCAGGTATTGTGGTTCTGGGAAGCACGGTGGGCCCCAAGGTCATGTTAATTGCAGTTGTAACAAAGGACCTCACCGGTCACTATCATGCCGGCAATATTATTAAATCACTTGCCGCTGTTGTAGGCGGCAGTGGCGGCGGCAGGCCGGATATGGCCCAGGCCGGAGGAAATCAGCCGGAAAATATCGATAAGGCCCTTGAAAAAGCCTACGAAGTGGTGGAGCAGCAATAATAACCTCCGAGGCCGGATGAATTGAAATCCCAAAAAATACAATTTTTTTTGGATCCATATCCGGTAAAAAAGCTGCTGTGGTTTTAGGGTTATTTTTTAAGTGCCTTTTAGCACGTCGATCATGGTGTACATCTTTCCGGTTGCGCCTTCTCTAAGTTTTTTCGACAAAAACAATAACGCATCCAGGGTGCCCTTGGCATAAACATCTCGGCCGTTGACATTATGAGAAAAAGTGAACCGTACCGTTTGATCTTGCGAGAGAAGGGAGTACCTATGCCAGCCGTGACCTTTTAAATATGCTTCCGGTATTCCCCATTTCGATGCCTGAATATTAGGATCGCGCTCTTTGATAATGTCTTTTTCTGAAAATGGAATCCCCAATTTATTGAAATAGCTCACCATTGCTTTGGCGGTGCCGCTGGTATCTGCTTTGCCTTTTTGATGGCTTTCCTCGATTTTAAGCGAGTATCCGTTGAATAGGTCTGGAAAGTTTGAAGCCGCAAAATCCATCATCGCTTGAAAACCAACGATTTGTTTGGCCATATTAGGCGCGATAACCGCAGCAATCGACGAGGAGACAACCGCTTCTTCGAGCTGTCGGCGATCTCCCCCTGTGGTTCCCATGACAAAGGGCAAGTTAAAGTTGCAGTAAAACGCGACGTTGGAATTAACGGCGGATGGATGGGTGAAATCCACACTCAATAGGTTTTCACCGGATTCCTTGATCTCAATAACTGTTTGCTCCTTCTGATCCGGTTGAACTAGTTTTACGGTCGTATTTTGAACGGTGAATCCGCGATCTTGAATTTCGGGACCGGTTAATGAAAAGGGCAATAATTCAAAGCGATCATCTGCCAGGATATGGCCGGCAACAATTTGAGCCATATCGCCCGGCAGCCCATTTACCATTACGTTTAAACGCTTCATTTTCCACCTCCAATGTTTTTGAATATCCCCTCACAGAAGGACATTAATCAGTTTTAGCGATTTTTAAATGTTCTGCTATCCTTTGAACTAGATCGACTAAACCGGAAAATTCTTTGGGCGCACGATTCATTAGATTCGTTTGCAAAGACCTTACAGCTGCCGGAATGTAATCTTCAAAATGGTGTTTACCTTTGACCTTGCTGAGATAACCGAAGGCTCCCAGGATTTGCAGATTCCGTGTTAGCGTGCAATAGTGATAGCAAGCGCCAAATTCGGTCGGATCCATTGCGAGGCGTCTTGAAAGTCGTTCTAAGCTGTATTGCAACAACTGATTCTGGATCAAGAGCGGCAATTCAACATAGGGATCGATCAATAATGACGCTAGATCATATTGGAGCGGACCGATGCGGCCACCTTGAAAATCAATGACGTAGATATTGTTGTTGTTGATCATGATATTGCGAGACTGCAGATCCCGGTGCATAAACCCCATGATTGGATGCTGCAGGGCTTTACGAGACAGATCGAAAAACTCTCCCTGGTACGTTTCATAGTCAATTGGTATTCCAAGATACGTCCCAACAAATGCTTCGATAAAGTAACGGCATTCTTTCTCGAGGATCAGCGTTTGATTGTAATCGGGGGTTTGATAGGTCCAGGATCGATCAAATCCACGCGCCCCCTCTTGGGACAATGCGATGAGCTGGTCGATTACCCGTTTGTAAACCATCGTAACCGCATCCGAGTCGCGCGTTTCTTGGACGGTTTGCTGAAGGTTGACATTTCCTAAATCCTCTAAAAAGGCTAGTCCGGAGAATGTGTCGAAAAAATAGATTTTCGGCACCGGTAGACCTTTGCGATATAAATGCTGTCCGATCCGTACAAAGGAGTCGATTTCCGAGTTCTCGTCCGTTTCCCGTATTCCATGATCAACCATAATCAGGGATCGGTGATTTACTTTCAACCGGTACCACTGTCGCTCTGATCCATCCCCTTGGAGCTCGATCCAATTGATCTGCCCTCTGGGTCGGTATGCAAACGCCCGATGGAACGCTTTTGGTGCTGATTTTTCGATTGCAGTTTTTTTATATCGTTTCGGTGTCCCAATGTCCTGCCATACGCTTTTTTCTGTGATATACGCTCTCAGCATCTTGCCTTCTCTTATTAAGCTTTTGAATGCATCAATGCTGTTGTAGAACGTTTGTTCAGGGATATAGTCGAGGACTTCGGGATTTAAAACCTGAATACCGGTAAAGGTCAGTGCGCTGCCGGATGAAAGGCCCCTGCTAGTTGACTGATTATAGAAACCTGTAATCCACTTTTTTTGATCTACGCCGACGCTGTTAAATTCAGGGTCATCACAGAGTACCATGGTGACCGGTTGAGGATGGCTGCAATGAAACTCGTATACCGCTTTTAAATCAACATCTGCAACGATATCTCCATTGATGACTATAAAGGGCCGATCATCCCAGAAATCCGATACATTTTTTATGGCACCACCGGTACCGAGTATCCGGGGCTCATATCGGGTAAATACAGGAAGACGATAATTTTGTTCATTGATAAATGCTTCGATCTTGTGGGGTAAATGATGGGTATTAATGATGACAGCGGTGCAACCAGCTTTTTGTAGGTTTCCAATCAGAATTCCCAACAGTGGACGACCGGCAATGGAGAACAACGGTTTGGGTGTATGGTTGGTATACGGCTGCAATCGGGTCCCGCGGCCCGCAGCCAGGATCATCGCTTTCATATTCACTCGATTAGGATTGCAGATTTCTTAGACCGTTTTGGATCGCCTCGGCATAGAAATCAATTTTTTCCGAGTCGTCAGCCCCCTTTATTCCTTTGCTAGTGAAAAAATCAACAGCATTTTGATAGTTAATCTTGGACAGAGCTTCTTTGCGCTCGATTTCTCTGCGTTTATACATGCGGTCACCGCGCGCGGCAATTTTTTTAAGACGATCTTTTGTTTTCGTTGAGTTATGCGGTTTGCGCTTAAAATAGCTGATCACTATCCAGTAAGACTCGAAATAGGTTTTAAGAAAAATGGCAAAGAGCTTTAGCTTTCGAAAACCTGAGGGTGTGACATCATAGGTATCAGGCAGAGTTTGATGGGGGATCACAATGGCGTCGTCGATGAAGGCTTTTATGCATTTTCGCACATAGAACTCAGATTTCTGGTCGACATCATAGGCAAATTCATATTTAAAGAAATCCTGCCAAAATGAATATCTAGCGCGAAGATCAGGAGTGGAAAACCGAAAGGTATCATTTTCTAGAATCGCGTTGGCCGTATAGGCGGCTGGGATAAAAAATGCGATACTGTTATTCTTGTAGTACTCCAGATAAGGTCTTCGGTTTACATTGACCACGTATTGTGTATCGGAAGAATTATCGTTTTTGCTTTTACTAATCGGTTCGATGAATTTTCTCTGGACATAGGTGTCAACGACCTGTTCAAAGGCCCGAACATGATCCAATGCAAGCGTATCCGCCAGTTTTACTTTTTGGGCGGCCAGATAATTCATATAGACTTCATTGACCTCAAGAAGTTCACTAAATGAGAATTTGTCTTTGGTAAAGTTAAGGATGGCACTGGCAACCAGAGCATGCGGCGTTAGCACCGAGACGCGGTTGATGGCATTGATCACCTTGTAACCGAGGTTTCGAATCATTGCGTTTTGTTCTTTTGATTTCATATCGGCCAGCGATCGACCTTTTTGCCGCAACAGATCGTTTATAGAAATAGGATCGTGGAATTTAATGTATATCTTGCCGCATCTCTTTTTTAGAAACTTACGCGCCCGGATTACTTGCAACAGGTTTTCGGGTTTCTTTTGGCCGCCTTCAAGTTCATGCAGATAGGACTTTTCTTCCAAGATTCTATCATATCCGACATAAATCGGTACAATTATCATGTCATCACAGGCACTGTTTTTATAGGCGTTCATGAGAATTGAAAGCAAACCCAATTTGGGCATGAGCAATTTACCTGTGCGGCTTCTGCCACCCTCAATGAACTGCTCAATATTATACCCTTCTTCGAGTAACTTATGAATATACTCGGCAAACACTTTTGAGTACAGCACGGCTCCCCGAAACGACCGACGCAAGAAAAATGCGCCTCCGCTGCGAAATAAAGGGCCCATCGGCCAAAAGGATAGGTTTTTCCCGGCGGCAACATGGGGAACCGGCATGTTGTTGTGATACAAAAGATAGGACAAAATCAGGTAATCAATATGGCTTTTGTGGCAAGGTATCAGGATAAGAGGACCTTTGAGGGACATGTTTTTGACCCTGTTGAGGACGGAATGATTGGTTGTAACACCGTCGAACATGGTCCGAATAAGCCAGCCAACCAGTACGGATGCTATTTTTATAAATGCGGGCTTGTAGTTGGCGGCGATTTCTTCCAAATATGCATCGGCCTTGCGGTGAACCTCCCGTATGGGCAACTCGCGGTTTTCAGCATACTTATCCATAAATTTTTGAAAGCGTTCGTTTGTCAGAATACTCTCTTTCAACTCTTCTTTGGACTTACGAATAGGTCCGGTGATGCTCTGTCGATGACGATTTAGCTGAATCAAGAGATCACGCCGCAAAACTAACGACTGGTACTCCGGAGATTGTCCCAAAATTCCAGGTGATTGTAAATACTGGTGGAGGTTTATCGGTGTCGATACTTCGACAAACACGTTGCCGGGGTTTTTGAACAACATAAACAATCGTCTGATTTCTCCGGGCTTGTCTTCCGGGCCGAACACGATATCGATCAGTGTCGGATTTTCGCGCCGGGCGGTTTTGCTGAAAAACATCAGCTGAGGAATGATGACAATGGGTCGGCTAATTTCTTTTTGAAGGTCAATGAGGTAACGGATCGGATCGGTTTTGGCTTTTACAAATCGGCGATAGAAGTTTTTTTTGCCGACAAGAGACAGGAACCCACTCCGTCCCTTGATGAGTTCCTGTCGGATATATCCGTTTTCATAGGGGTTCGGCAGGCGGCGATGACGTGTAAAAAAATCTAAATGGGCCAGTAACATTTTGAAAAGACGCGCTATCGGCTGCCAGAGATAAACTTTGTGGTCAAAACCGATTTGAGGATAAGGTAGG
>JASFJP010000209.1:0-7524 GCA_050121225.1 Desulfobacterales bacterium | reverse complement strand
GGATACCGCGACCTCGGCCTCTTGAATTAAAAATTTGGAAAATTCCACCGAACCCATCTTTCTGTATTTTTTAGGAATTTTGCCCCAAACGAACATTGTTCCTTTAGGGCTTGGTATTTCCCAGCCAGCACGATTTAAGCCGTTTACCAGCGAATCGCGTCTTTCTCTATACGTGCTGCAGATATCTTCCACACAATCATAAGGGCCGTTTAACGCAATAATCGAGGCTATTTGAATGGGTTGAAAAATTCCGTAGTCGAGATAGCTCTTAATTCGCTTTAAGGCCGCCACGGTTTCATTGTTTCCAACACAAAATCCGACTCTCCAACCCGGCATGCTGTAGCTTTTAGAGAGCGAAAAGAACTCGACAGCCACATCCTTGGCGCCTTTGACCTGCAATAGGCTCGGCGCTTTATATCCATCAAAAACCAGATCGGCATATGCAAAATCATGAATTACTAAAATATCATGCTCCTTGGCGTAATCCACGATCTTTTCAAAGAAGTCGTAATCAACCACTTCGGTTGTTGGATTATGCGGGTAGCTAATGATTAAAATTTTCGGTCTGGGCCATGTTTGTCTGGTGGCACTCATGAGATTGTCGAAAAAATCATGGTCCGGTCCCACCGGTATACCCCTGACATCCCCACCGGAGATGATGGCCGAATAGGGATGAATCGGATAGGTTGGATTGGGCGTGAAGACAACATCACCCGGTCGGATCGTAACCAGAATCAAATGCGACATTCCCTCTTTAACTCCGATGGTCACAATCGCTTCGCGATCGGGATCAATTTCAACATCGAACCGACGTTTATACCAATCGGCGATGGCCATGCGAAGTTTGGTGATCCCCATGGATGCTGAATATCTGTGGTTATGAGCCTTTTGGGAAGCCTCAACCAGTTTGTCAACAATGTGGGGCGGGGTTGCAAGGTCGGGATTGCCCATGCCTAAATCGATGATGTCTTTTCCGGCCCGCCGAGCTTGCATTTTGATCTCGTTGACCGTTGCAAATACATACGGCGGAAGACGGTCTAATCTGGCAAATTTCGACACAAAGATTGCTCCTTTAAATTTAGTGGTGTATTTTACATGAAAAAGGGATCATACAACCCCGACTCGGCGAAGTCAAAAAATTTGTTTTGACTTTTAAGCCGAATACGTCTAATTTTCAAGCACTTTTCTTAAGCCAGCGACCACTAAACGGGAGATTTCAATGACCAATTCGATAACCTATGCAGATGCCGGGGTGGACATAGATAAGGCCAATAAGCTGGTCGATGCTATCAGCGAAATTGCAAAACAAACTTCCAGATCCGGCGTTATGGGAGACATCGGTGGTTTTGGCGGACTCTTTTCATTGAATGTCGCTAATATCGACAGACCGGTTTTGGTCAGTTCAACCGATGGTGTCGGCACCAAACTAAAAATAGCATTTATGCTGGAAAAGCATGATACCGTTGGTATCGATCTGGTGGCCATGTGCGTCAATGATATCATCGTCCAGGGCGCCACACCCCTTTTTTTTCTTGATTATCTCTCTATGGGCACACTGGACAGCCACCAGGCAGCGGATATCATCAAGGGAATCGGTGAAGGTTGCAAACAGGCCAAATGCGCCCTTCTGGGCGGCGAAACAGCTGAGATGCCTGGATTTTATCAAACGAACGAATATGATCTTGCGGGATTTGTGGTGGGCGTTGTCGACAACGACAACATCATTGACGGCACCGCTATTCGATTCGGAGACAAACTTATCGGCATTGCTTCAAGCGGACTACACAGCAACGGGTATTCCTTAGTTCGTAAGCTCTGTTTTGAAGTCCTTAAGTTGAAAATTGATGCGTATATACCGGAACTCGGTAAACCTCTTGGCGAAGAGCTGCTGACCCCCACAAAGATCTATTCAGAACCGATTATGAGGATCTTGAAGGACACTCCGATTAACGGACTGGCCCACATTACCGGAGGGGGAATTGTAGACAACATACTTCGGATTTTGCCAAAAACATGCAATGTATTGATCCATAAGGAAAGCTGGGATATACCTCCGATATTTCCGTTTTTACAGCAAGCAGGCAATATATCGGAGTATGAAATGATGCGGACATTTAACAATGGAATAGGAATGATAGCCATTGTGCCGGATAAAGCCACCGAAAACATCCTGCAGCGATTGGCCGCCATGAATGAAAACGCCTTCCTTCTGGGTGAGATTCTTGAGTGCAAATCGTCCGGTGAGCGGATCATATGGGCTTAGCTAAATATGGACATGGATAAAGAAGCCAAACTGCAAAAAATTCCATTGATAACCAGATGTCGCAGGCATTTGTTGCATTTCATCGATTGGATTGCCCAAGGACATAAGGGCAACCCGCCTTGCGTCGAATGAGGCAGCAGCAAGCAGAACACCAGGAAGGTGTCTCGATAGCAAAGACTGACTCCGGATGAATATTCTGGGCATTGAAACCTCCTGTGATGAAACCGCGGCAGCGGTTGTGCAGGACGGAAACACCATACGTTCCTCAATTATCTCCTCTCAGGTTGACGTTCACCATCGCTATGGTGGCGTGGTTCCCGAATTGGCCTCTAGAAAGCATATCGAAGCGATTGTGCCGGTGGTTGAAGAAGCCTTGGCTGATGCAGAACTTTCCATAACTGATATTGATGCGATTGCCGTTACCCGGGGTCCCGGCCTGGTGGGCTCTTTATTGGTCGGGTTTTCTTTTGCCAAAGCATATGCCTATTCGCTGGATCTACCTTGGGTGGGTGTGAACCATTTAGAGGGCCATGTAAATTCAGTTTTCTTAGAGCCGATTCCACCATCGTTTCCATTTGTCGCCCTTTTAGCTTCCGGTGGACATACGAGCATCTACCATGTCACGGCTCATACCCAAATGGAATTGATGGGTCAAACCCGGGACGACGCTGCCGGTGAGGCATTTGACAAAGTGGCTAAAATGCTTGATCTCGGCTATCCGGGAGGAGGTGTCATTGACCGTATCTCCAAAAAAGGCGATCCTGCCAAAATATCCTTTCCCAGACCATACCTAGACAAATCTAGCTTTGACTTCAGTTTTAGTGGGATAAAAACAGCGGTGAACCGCTACATAACGAATCACATTGATCGCTACAAGGTTCAGATCCCCGATATTGTAGCCGGATTTCAAGAATCGGTTGTTGATGTCCTATCATACAAGGCCATCCGTGCAGCAATAGAAAAGGATTGTCGTCATCTGGCACTGGTGGGCGGTGTGGCTGCAAATAGTCGGTTGAGAGAGAGGCTCATACGTGATGCCAGTCTTGACGGAATAACCGTTTTTATACCTTCAATTCGTCTGTGTGGAGATAATGCCGCGATGATCGCAGCTACTGGGTATCATTATCTGATGGCCGGCATACGGACGAAACTTGATGCTGATGTCTTCTCGAGATCGAGATAGATTTCGGGGTTCAGTCCAGCCGTTGCCACTGACGTTTATCCGCCTTAGGAAGGGGTCAGTTTAATCGAAAAAGAAACTCTAAGAAAGAGAATATCGAATAATGAATACCCGCCTGCCATGCATATTGCGTTGGATTAGCGCAATCGTTTAGCTATGGATCAAATGCTTAAAGTTGACCCACACCCGTTTAAAGGCATTGCGGGCAGGTCGAATGTCGAAGGGATGTATTCTATTTTAAAAAAGGCTGAGTAAAGCGAAGCCATCCTTCGAGATTTTCGGTCTTTGCGAGCTGCATACTCAGCTAGAAATGGGGATCGAAACCTCTAAATATTTTTCTTTTAACCTCATAATTCTCTCAAAGGATTCTATCCCTTTTGCCTTTATCTTTGGCGAGTCCGTTAAGTTTTTCAAGATCTCTTCGTGTGCGATCTCGATGTTCGGTCCGCTGTGGCATATCAGGACAATGTCGATTTCGGCTTGAAGTATCCGCTGGATTACTGTAGTGATATCGAACTTTTTCACGATTGCACCCATATCGAGATCATCGGTTAAAACGATGCCATCAAACATCATCCGCTCCCTTAAAAGCTCATTTGCAATTCGGCTTGAAAGACTGGCCGGCCATTCAGGATCGAGTTTTTGATAAAGTATATGTGACAGCATGACGCCAGATACTCCATGATGGATACTTTCGCGGAAGGGTATGAGATCGTAACCCTCGATTTCAGATATGCCTGCGTCAAGGATTGGCATATCCTGATGGGAATCTAGAATTGTTCGACCGATTCCCGGAAAGTGTTTGGCAACCGCAATGATTTTGTTTTGCTGCAGATGGTCGATTATTTTTACGCCGAGGCGCGAAACCCATTTCGGATCACTTCCAAATACTCTTCCCGACATGATACTGTCGACATCTTTCGGTGCTACATCAAGCACGGGCGCCATGTTCATGTTGATGCCCACCTGTGATAGCTCGGAGGCTGTTACCGTGGCAAAATGAATGGCATCTTCCTCATCGTGTATATATGGGTTTCCGGGAAACTGCGTGAAGGGCTCTTTTAATCTGGCAACTTCTCCGCCTTCTTGATCGACGGCAATGAACAACGGGGGCTGGCCGCATTTTCGGGCATAATCCTGAATCGAATTGCACAAGTTTGCTATTTGGTCCGGTTCATTCAGGTTTCGTGAAAAAAGGATAATTCCTCCGATGTTGATACGATCTATGAGTGATTGAAGATCCCGATTGAGATGGGTACCATCAAATCCAATCATTAGCCGCTGTCCAGCCAATTGGCGATCCGACAATTTCACTGATTCCATTAAACTATTTCCGCTGGCGGTGTGAGGAAGAGATTGCCCTTTAGGGGCACATTCTTCAGGCTTGGGTAACGATAGATACGCTATCACCTCACCACCTATCACCACGGTTTACATCAAGCAAGCGAAATATTGGCGGTAAAGGGCAAAGGCAGGACGGTTGGGTGTTGATTCAATTCGACAGCAAATTCGTCATTGGATAACATTGCCCCGGATTATTCTCGGAGAATCTCAGCATTTTTTGAATGAGGTCATTTACTTTTGCCTTTGGAAGCGGTTTGGAGAAAAGATGACCCTGTCCATATTGACAATTCATTTCCAGAAGGGCTGCATATTGTGCCGGGGTTTCTACTCCTTCAGCTACCACGACCATATCAAGCCTGTGGGCCAGTGAGATAATAGCTTCCGTGATGTTTCGGTTTCCATCAGGTTGATCTTGAATTCGTGAGACAAAGCCGCGGTCCACTTTGAGGGTGTCAATCGGTAAACGCTGCAAATAGCTCAAGGAAGAATATCCGGTGCCGAAATCGTCAATGATGATATGCAATCCATACTCTTTCAGACGGTGAACCAGTCGCACGGTTTCCTCTGCATCGTCCATTAAAGCGGTTTCAGTAATTTCCAGTTTAAGTCGATCTGGCGGGATCTTGGTTTTCTCGAGAATATCCTTAATATCTGTCAGCAAACTGGGTTGCATAAAATGCTTACTGGATATATTGACATTCATGGTTAATGTTCGCAGCTCCCCGATTTGTTCCTGCCATGCTTTTAGCTCGGTGCAAGCTTCCTCAACCACCAGGCGGGTGATGGGGATGATCAGACCCGTTTCTTCGGCAATTGAAATAAAGGAACCCGGGTAAATCAGGCCCAGTTGGGGATGTTTCCAGCGAATCAACGCTTCAAAACCAACCGGGGATGCGGTTCTTAAGGATACGATCGGCTGATAGTGTGTTTCAAACTCCATTTTATGAATTGCTTTTCTCAAGTCCGTTTCTCTTTGAAGCAGGTGCTGGGCTTTCTGATGTAACTTTTTATCGAATATCTTAAACTGCGCCCTACCATTTTCTTTGGCATGGTACATGGCTGCGTCAGCATCTCGAATGATATCTTGGGGTAAATTGTAATCTTTTGTGTTCAACACGACTCCGAAACTGGCCGGTGCAAAAACCTCCTTGCCCTTAACTATGAACGGTTGTTTGAGCTCCTGTTGCAGCCTTTCGGCAACTCTGCTGGCATAATCACCATCCTCAATGTCCTCAAGAAGGATAACAAACTCATCTCCTCCCAGACGTGCCAGCGTGTCAATTTCTCTCAACGATTCTTGAATTCGATTGGCGAAGGCAATCAAAAGATTGTCGCCAACGTTGTGACCGAGGCTGTCATTTACGAGTTTAAAGCGATCAATATCCAAATATACGACTGCAAAATGATAGTTTTGCCTCCGCTTTGCGCGTTTTATGGCCATATTCAGATGTTCCATGAACAATGCACGGTTAGGCAAATTGGTGAGCGTATCATGGAAGGCTTGGTGATATATTTGGCGCTCGGCTTCTTTAAGATCAGAGATATCGGTTAGAGATGCGACACTTTTTTCAGTACTGGGTATCGGTGCAATGGTAATCAATATATCTTTTTGCTGGCTGAACTTGTCGACAAACTTTAATTCGAAATTTTTCTCATTAGAAAAGAATTGCGCATCATTGAAAATCTTGCGATGACTTGTCTCATCGATAAAATCTAGAAACGATTTCCGATATTCGATTTCATTTTTGTCGTAACCCGACATGTTTATAAAGACGGAGTTGGCTAAAGATATGGTTTTGTCTTGTTCGATGATAATGGTTGCCGCCCCGGTGTTTTCAAATATCGTTCGATATTTCGATTCAGATTCACGCAACTCTTTGGTGCGCTCTCTGACTTTTTGCTCTAAATTTTCATTGGCCTCGCGCAAAGCAGATCTGGAACGATTGATATTGTTTATCAGCAATTGAGTAAAAAAGCTGATCATTAATATCATGGCGATGGTAAAGAAAATGCTCAGATCTTGACTGGCGGTCACTGATTTTTCAAAATAGTAGTATAAAATCGAAACCCCGGATCCAATAATAACAAGTCCGATTTCATTTACGGTAATCGCCTTTTTTTTATCGTCCATTCAACTCCTCGGGCATGAATAGTGTCGACGCAAGTACTATTTCAGCCTCATTTCGGAACGAATTTGTTTCCTTAGAACTATATTATTTGTATATCGGTTGGTTGGACGGTGAACTTAAATGTTATTGGGACATTATACGATTCAAGAAGGCATTTTTATAGATTTTCTGGACCGTAGTTCTCTTTAAGCTTGATGCGGATGGTCGGGTGGCGTTTGACGGGAATTGACAGCAGTCTTAGAATCCGTGATCTAGCCTTTAGTAGATTCGTAGCATCGTCGTTCCATGAACGTCTGGGTCTGTTTATCCCATACGGCTTCATTTTCGTGAATGAATTTGGGAGGACCCTCCCAGGCACCGCACGCTTTCACTACGGTTTCTCCAAGGTTAAACTTGCGGCCGCAGGCGACACAACCTTCGGCATTGAGGACGTTCAATCTCTCTAAATCGATAAGAAACGTTTGTTTTTTTCTCTCTGAAACAGCCATGATTCATTCCTCCGCCACATTTTTGCTGAAGAGCATTACCCAAAACGATTACAGGTTAAACCGCAAGCTAAACCATGTTGAATAGCCGCGAGATCATATAGGTAGCGGCGCGTTGTTATT
>JASFJP010000208.1:0-7552 GCA_050121225.1 Desulfobacterales bacterium | reverse complement strand
GCTGGTTTGCCACCTCTACTAGGCCATAGCGGATGACTCTTTTGATGTTTTGCAGCTGGTCGGTTGTCCAGAACATGCGGTTGCGGTCCATGCTTAACTCGCATTTGTCCTGTCCCATGAGATTGATCCGGGCCACGACGTACTGCCTGGCACCTTCGGGGAGTAAAGAGGTGACCTGGGTGACAAAGATACCGTCCTGGAACATCGAAACCCCACCATCGGCGCTTTCCAGGGCAAAGATGTTCGTTCCGTTCTTCTGCGCGCCAAGCCGCACATACCCCTCCGATTCCGGGAATTTCAGGGATGCAACAAAAACCGTGCCTGCTTTTTTATCTGTATCGTAGGCCAGTTTTTCCTGGCCGATGGTTATCGTGTTGCCGTCCCTGTCTGTGAGTTCTACCGGTACCTTCAGATAACGGATGTTGGTCTTCAAGTAACCGGGATATTCCATACTCCGGCAATATTTAATTTTCGATTCTTTAAGATTTAAGGTCACTTCGGTGCCAACCGGGTAATCTTCTTCCAAAACCTTGACATCAAAATAATCCTGCAGACCGCTGATCGTGATCATCAGCCCCGGAAAGGATGCTTTTCGTGTTTTGATGATGATCTTGTCCGCCACCTGAAAACTGGATAGAAATCCGATGCCGAACTGGCTGATAAAGCCGAAGTCAATTCGTGGGTTTCGGTTAACATTCCGGATCTCGTCCGATTGGTAAAAGGAGATGCCGATAGCGAGGAAATACTTCTCGATCCACTGTTGCGTCATGCCGATGCCGTTGTCACGCACCTTAATGGTGCTGATATCGTTGTTAAACTCGATCGCAATGGCCGGTGAATAATGATTATCTACCAGCTTTCGGTAGTTGCAGGCATCGACCGCGTTTTGGATCAACTCGCGCAGGAACACACGCTTGTCGGAGTACAACCGATTGCCCATGAACAGCTGCAGGCCAGCGGACGAATCGACAGCAAACTTCAGATCTATCGGTGTATAGCCATCAGGTTCGATTTCATAAAGCACGTCTGAATACAGAAATCGCGGACGCACACGCTGGTTCAGTTTCTCGAGCATCCGCTGAGCGTGCCGTTCGTGATGTTTCAACGCTCTGTGGACTTCAGGATGGGTGCATTGGATTTTCAAGCGAATCGTGCCGCTTAGATACGGGTGAGCCCCGGCATCGGCAACACGGAAATATGTTTTCAATCTGTCAGGCGCAAAGCGGTTGTCTTCCGATATATAGGGGATTATCTGCAGAATAGTCACCGGGGATTTTAGATCAAATACCCGGCAAAGTTGAAGGCATGCGGCCAGCAGCGGGACGTTCACGGGCGCATCATCTATGACCGCCGTTTCTGATTTGGCAGACGTGAAATTATCGGCACCAGCCGCTCTCGCCTGTAGGCACACCCGGGCAATGATGCCGGCGAACGCTTCGTTGGGAATGCCCAGGTCCTGCCAGCTGTCGCAGATCAGCTGGCAGGATCGTATCGACAGGGACTGATTGAAAAATGCTCGCGCTCGGTCATCTTTAAAATTCTTCGCGCGCGGCGCAATCCCCTGACCGTCGGTCAGGCCGATGTCGCACAAATAAGACGATGCATACAGGATGAACTTATCTCTCGGCTGCACACACAACGTCTGCTTTTGCTCGTCATCCAGCAGCCAGTTCTCATAACAACGCACCATGCGATCGCCCTGATCGACCAAATCGACCGGTCTTCCTACACCCCAGGGCAGCCGTGCATTGGTCAGCTTCCCGACCGCCAATCGGATGGCTGCCAAATCAGCTTCTAATTCATTGCCGAGTTTATCTATTTTGGTATTCATGTGAACTGTGTCTGGTGTCTCTTGTATCCCAGGCCGATATCACCAACTCCGGATCTGATTAATCCGGAAGAGGGCCCAGAACCAAATGATATCCTTCAAAATTAGCACGAAATAAAAAGATGCAAGATCGACGCAATTGCCGGCGGGATAGGCAAGACAGATTCTTAGGACCTCAATTTTAAGCGAAGCAATAAAAAGTCGGATCAGTTGTCATATCTCTATCCATGGTTATCATGTTTTTAAACATGAAATGTCGAATTTGTCTATTAAGGGAGCTGCCATGGACTTACAGTTAACAAATAGGTTATCTCTTGTTACCGGTAGTACTGCCGGTATCGGTTTTGCCATTGCTGCTGCGCTTGCTGCTGAGGGGGCTAATATTATTATAAATGGCCGCTCGCAAGGGTCAGTCGATGATGCGATAAGCAAATTATCTGCCGGCGCGGCCGGCGAATTAATCGGTTTTGCCGGCGATCTATCTAAAGGAGAAATTGCAGAGCAACTTGCGCAGGAGCATCCAGGTGTAGAGATATTGGTCAACAACTTGGGCATTTTTGAGCCTGTGCCTTTCGAAGATATTTCAGACGATGACTGGCGACGTTTTTATGAGGTTAATGTCCTCAGCGGAGTGCGTCTTAGCCGCCTGTATCTGCCAGAGATGAAAAAGCGTAACTGGGGACGTATTGTCTTCATTTCCAGCGAAAGTGGCATCCAGATTCCTTCCGAAATGATTCACTACGGCATGACCAAGACCGCCCAGATTGCCATTGCGCGCGGTCTTGCGGAACTCACCGCAGGGACCGGAATTACGATAAACAGCGTGCTGCCGGGTCCTACGAAATCCCGCGGGGTTGGTGACTTTGTTGAGGAACTTGCTCAGCAGGAAGGCAAATCCTTTGAGGCGTTCGAAAAGGAATTCTTTGAGAAGGTGCGTCCCACATCGTTGTTAAAGCGCTTCGCAATGCCGGAAGAGGTTGCCTCAATGGTGGCTTATATTGTAAGTCCGCTGGCATCGGCGACAACTGGCGCTGCTCTGAGGGTAGATGGTGGCACCATAAAAAGTGCCTTCTGATGGGAATGTGAAGGACTTATGATAAAATTCAAACTGTAGAATTACTGATTCTGCAAAATGAGGTGAAATAATGCAACCCGATCTCGGCACCGGTTGGTGGACGTATGTAAGATACGACCAAGAGCGTGATCGTCCGAAGATAAGTTGGGACTTGTTTCGTCGCGTGTGGTGGTACGCTAAGCCCTATCAACTAAAGGTGTTGGGGCTGTTAATGACCATCTTTGCTATTACTGGTTTAAGCTTGATCCCTCCTCTGCTCTATCGTGATCTTATCGACAACGCCATCGTGAACGGAGACAAGACCCGACTCAACTGGCTGGCCCTGGGCATGATCGGGATCCCACTTCTTAGCGCGGCCATAGGCTTTGGGCAACGTTACCTCAGTGCGACCATTGGCGAGGGCCTGATCGCTGATCTGCGTAATGCCCTTTTCAATCACATGCAGCGGATGAGTCTGCGCTTTTTTACCCACACCAAAACAGGTGCGTTGATGAGCAGGCTCAACAACGATGTTGTTGGCGCCCAGAACGCCTTAACGCGGACCTTTATCAACATTGTTACTAATCTTGTGACCGTTGTCGCCACTGTGACCATTATGTTCTCGTTGGAATGGCGCCTGACCCTCTTAAGCATTGCCATCGTGCCCTTATTTTTAGCGCCGACGAGGCGGGTAGGACGAAAGTTGCGCAAAATCCGCCATCAGAGTCTGGAGTTGAATGCCAAGATGAATGTCCTAATGCAGGAGACCCTCAACATAGACGGGGCCTTGTTGGTCAAACTGTTTGGACGGCGAACCGATGAAATGGAAAGGTTCCGGCAGCGCAGCACGGCGGTGGCGGACATCGGTGTTCGCTCGGCCATGGTGGGGCGTTGGTTTTTTATGGGTTTGGGTCTGATCGGCGCAGTCGGAACCGCGGTGGTTTTTTGGATTGGTGGGCATATGATTCTACGGGGTGTTTTCACCGTGGGGACGATTGTCGCCTTCGGTGCCTATCTAACCCAGCTCTATGGCCCGCTGAGTTCCATCAGCAATGCCCATATCGAGTTCGCCACCAGTATGGTCAGCTTTGAGCGAGTATTTGAGGTGCTTGATCTCCCGGTCGAAATCCAGGATAAGGCTGATGCGATCGTGCTGTCGGATGTCACCGGTGAAGTTTCCTTTCATGACGTTTCCTTTAGCTATACAGAGGGTGGAAACGGCGGTTCTAGTCTATTTGGGTTGAAGGATGAGCCACAGACTCGAGAAACTGTCTCGACGGTCTCGATCGTCGACCAAAAACCGAGCCGCCAATTGGCGTTAGAGGCCGTGAGCTTTGAAATCAAGCCCGGTGAACTAGCAGCCTTGGTCGGACCAAGCGGTGCCGGGAAAACCACCATCACTTATTTATTACCACGTCTCTACGATCCTACCGGCGGCATGATCTGTTTGGATGGGCATGACCTGCGAGATATATCTCAGGTCTCTTTGGCCAAGGCCATCGGGATGGTCACTCAAGAAACCTATCTTTTCAACGACACGCTGAAGGCAAATCTCCTCTATGCCACACCTAACGCCTCCCAAGCCGAGCTTGAGGCAGCATGCCAGACGGCCAATATTCATCATTTCATCGCCAGTCTGCCGGATGGGTACGATACGGTGGTGGGAGCGAGGGGCTATCGCTTAAGTGGGGGCGAGAAGCAGCGGATCGCCATTGCCAGGGTAATTCTCAAAAACCCGCGCATCCTGGTGCTGGACGAGGCCACCAGCAGTCTCGACAGCCAAAGCGAGATGCTTATACAGGAGGCCTTGGAAAGGATTATGAAGGGACGCACCAGTCTGGTCATTGCCCACCGTCTCAGCACCATTCTGGATGCGGATGTCATCCTGGTATTAGATCAAGGCCGTATCGTCGAGCATGCTCACCGGTCTAAAAGCCATTCCGCTCACGAGCAGCTCCTGGACCAGGAAGGGCTGTATGCGAGCCTCTATCATACACAATTCCGGGATTTTGGAAACATTAATCTGCTGTGATTAAAGCACGGCAGGCAGGAAGAATACCACAAATCCATCGATACGTCCCTCGCACTAATACTTTGGGCATCTCTTGAACTCTTGAAGTTGATTAAAAAAATCTTCCAGAAATAATTTGCTCATAACAAGGCTCCTTTGTAGTTTATTCATTTTCGTACAAAACATTCAGCAGCATTACTTCTGCAAGCGTATCTTGAAAGCAATAATCCCTTAGGTCTTTGAAAATTTTTACTTTTGTATCATAAGAGAATTCACCCTTAAGACAATTTAAATACATTAACGAAGCTGTCCCACCGTCACTGATTGCCAAACCTTCATAACTCAACTCGGGAACAAATGCCGGGAGAACATGCTTGAGAGATGCAGAACCTTTCATGGCAGGGTGATAAAGCCATCTTGAACGAAAAGGAACAATCAAATCTTCCATTCTTTCCGAAATGCTATCTATGCTGCCGCTGTGTTCAGGAAAATCGGCTGAGAGCTGTTTGTTGATACCGGATTCAAATGATTGGTTGTAAACGATTACCGATCCTTTATCCCCGCAATTTTCAATGAGCGACTTAATGAAATCCGGTCTTGGATCAGTGCCATCCGTATGAAGAAATTCAACATGCTTAAGGTCGCCGTCTTTTTTCTTTTGAATATGGAGGGAGAACTGAAACGGAACTTGCTGGTAAGGTCGAGTATTGTCAAACAGCGGTACGGCAGGAAAAATTGTTTCATAATCTAAAAAATACAGCGGATATATCAGGGTATCGAGAAATTCTCTGATTGCCTCTTTATCTTTATGGATCCGGTTGTGTTTAAATGATTGGATATCGATATGCTGTCTTTCAGTGGTTTCAAAACTATCAGGGATATCCGTGATTTCTACGATATTAGTGGCCAGCAATTCATCACGTTTTTGGCCGCTAAATATATTGTATATCGAGTACTCAGGGACATGCTGCCAACAGTGATGAATATAATCGCATTCAAATGGGGAATTGCAGTGATCCCCTATATCTATCTCCGGCTCCATATTGCGATTCACAACCGCAATCAGATTTTTTAGATTGCCCTTGATTTCACTTATTATTTTCTGAACGATCTCTGTGCAATCCACTATATTGAACAAGGCATTTATGTCGAGATCACCTATCCGCACATATTGATTGTTTACATGCATTAGAAGTGATTTTCTGATGTCATACCCGGCGTTGGAAAACGCATATCTTTGAAAAGTTATATCATCAAGGTGATAGTCCCTAACGCCGGTTGATGCCTTGACTTCGATTAGATCCCAGGCACTAGTTCTATTGACTTTTTTCAAGATATCAATTCTGGAATAGGCCCCATCAGGTGATGACGCGGTGGCTTCAAAAATAATGTTTTCACCTTGACGAATAAAATCTTCTGTCGATTTTATTGCCTTATCGATTTCATAGTACTCGGCTGTGATTTCAACACCTCTCTTAAAGTAGTGCTTTGCAAGTTCTCCGATTTCATGGCCGGTATCGAACAGATGTTGCTGAACCTCTGTAATTTCTGGTTTCAAATCAGGTCTATGCCTATAAAACCACAACGCTTTTGGGCATTGGACGCCCTTCAAATATTGAGATTTCGATATCCGGTTAATATTGATGGTCATTTCCAATTTTCAATCTAATTGTGACTTATTTGATTAAAAACCTATGGCTGAATGTGAAATCAAATTCCAGAAATTCTATGTGCTTATAGTAATCAATAGCCCCCTAAAATCCCCCTTACGAACGCATCCTCGCTTCTAATTACTTAAATTTCTATACAAAATTGTTACAGAAAAGTACCCGAACGTATCTAAAGTAACTGTTGAAAGTCAATTCAATAACTTTAAAAAGGAGCTTTCAACAATGACCTTTATAAAATCCTACTTAATCGACGCTATCGCAGAATAAAACAGATTCACGAAGATAAAAACCGGTATTTTGAAAGTATATGTCACTATTTTTGTTTACTCTGCCCGCCCTATGAGCTATGAACGATCAGCTAAAAATCAATAAACGATTAAACTATTCAACCATTCACCAGTCAATTATTTAACGACAACTTAAAGGAGGCTAATATGAGAGTAAGAATTACCGAACAGTGCATGGGCGACCGAAACTGCAACAAACTTTGTCCGGAAATCTTCGAGTACGACGAAGATCAACTGCTGTCGATCGTCAAGATGGACGAAATTCCCGAACATCTGAAAGACGTCGTCCGGCAGGCGGCTGAGGAATGCGGAGCAGATGCCATCGAAGTCTACGAAGATGACTGATTCGGTGTCTGTGGCTCTGCCGCAAGCTTCGGAGCTTCAACCGGTGCGTGCCGGCAATTAGAACCATAAGCAATTTAATCCTCAATTGGACAGAAAGGAGATCTGCGTTGGGTAAATTCAGAGAAAGTCAAACCGCAAAGAATTTGCTGACAGCCTTTGCCGGCGAATCCCAGGCCCGCAATCGTTACACCTACTTTGCACGTCAGGCTCGCGAGGAGGGCTTTATTCAAATCGCCGATATCTTCGACGAAACCGCCGACCAGGAGTGCGAGCACGCCCTGCGCTTTTTTAAATTTTTCAATGGCGGTGAAATGGAAATCACCTTTAGTTTTCCGACCGGTGTCGTAAAAACCACTT